>NZ_JABXJH010000024.1:0-59906 GCF_013373675.1 Bacteroides sp. L10-4 | reverse complement strand
GGCATAGAGTTGAGTATTATTTTGTTTGACCACTTTAAAGATACTCATTTTCTGCGATATACAGAAAACTCTATGCCTTCTTTTATACCCTCTTATAAACTTTCATGCTGACTTGCGAAACTTAAATAATATATCTTTCATTATTCAGGATTTATATCTTTAGAACAGTAAAGACTTTATCTGTTCTAATTTGTGGGGATATTCGGCATAATAGGCTCCTTGCTCGGTTGCCATCTTATTGGGACTTGGTTCTATCCCTACACGGTTCAAGTCCAGCCTGTCCGCATCAAAACAGGTATCGATGGTCGGCTCTCCCGTCTTGTGTTCGGTTGTATGCAGTTCACATGCTTTTTCTAATAATGAGAATTCATTGTCGGATAATTCTTTCAGTAACGTCCTTCTAATGGAGTGAAGCATCTTTGCAGCCCTGATTCCATGTTCAAAATCCCATCCGTCATCCAATCGGCATTTGTCGTGCAGATAGGCGAATAGGCGAACGACTGTTATATTAATATCTTTACGGATACAGAACGTTCCATTTAGTTTTTCCAAACTCAATATGATTCCGTTACGCTCTACCCTTTGCCAATGCGACAGCCCATGAATCTCTCCGAGTTTCCAGTCTGATGAAGCAAACCGTTTTACAATATTTATATTCAAGTCGGGCAGTTCCACAGCGGGAGTGAGTGCCGTTGTCGGGGCTTTTCTTTGGAAGAATTTCATCATGCTTGGATTGAAATATGATTGTTATCTGCCGTAAAATTAGCAATAATTCTGTTATCAAAGGGTGTGATTGTATAATTGTTTATCGTTTTTATTGTACGGCTAAAATAAAGTCGTAACAGAGTATCACTCCATTACGACTTTTCACGATTTCTTCTATTCTACTGTTTTACTAAAGTCATAGTAAATTCATAATCATCATCCCATTTCCCATCATAATCATGCCAAGTATATTTATAAGTAGCTTGATTTTTAGAAATAACTATTGTACCTTCAATATAATCATCCTGATTCAGTATGATTTTTAGGTTGCTACCGTTCAGAGTATAAGAACAATTAGATGAAGATTCTTCTCCGTGATACCAAATTAAGCCGCCATTACTTTTGAAAGTGAAAGAGCCTGAACGCATATCTTCATCAAAGCTTGAAGTATATTTCCAAGTACCCTCAATTGTAGCGTTTGTTTCTTCATCATCATCATCACTACAAGCTACGAAGTTCACACACATAATTACGGCTATCAAAGCCATTCCGATAAGTCTTAATGTTTTCATTTTCTGCTAAATTACTATTACTGTATTATTTCTAAATTATCAAAATCAATAGTCTGTTGTCCTAAGACATAGAAGCCTATTCCCGTTGACTCTAATGGTAAGTATCTTGCTTCAAGAGCTTTCATATCATTTATGAAGAACTCTAATTTCTGGAAAGTACTTTTGATTTTGAGATTTAATTCTGCTTTCTTTTGTGATTTCAACTTAATATTAGCTCTTATTCGACCAATCAGTTTATAATCATTGTAACGTGCTAAAGTAGCTTGTCCTTCTGTTATCATGAATGCCATAAAGTTCCCTTCATCAATATAGTTTAGAATCATGCCGAAGGTATTATTATCATTTATTTTCTTTACATGGGCATCGCATTTGATTTCAAAATCTTTCTTAAAATCTAATGGAGCATAGCAGTGGGTTTCTATGTAAGAAGGCTCACCCTGAGTGCCCGTTAATGCTCCAAATAAAGAATTGCCACTTTTTTTACCCTCAATATGCATTTTTCCATCAACAATTACAGCATCTCCATCTTTACCTGAGATTTCCGTCCAACCTAATTTGTTAGAATCGAAAGTGTCTTTAAACTGTGCATTTGCGACAAAAGGTAGCATTAATACCACTACTGCTAACAATAATTTTCTCATAATTTTAAAATTTTAGATGTTACAATTTACCTAACCGAGCTTGAAATTCGCTTATCATCGGTTCAAACTCTTTAATCACTCTGTTTATTTCACGATAAGATTCTTCTTGATTGGCTCCAATCATAGGAGCAGCTTCTGATGAGACTTTTATTTGAAAAGTTAAATCACCACCTAAATTGCTTTCTTTAACTGAAACTCGCGTACGGACTATCTTTTCTATTTCTGGAAAACTTTTATATTGCCAAGGAGTCTGTATGAAACCTGAAGCCATATCTGTTGTTTGGATTTCATCAAAGTAGTTAAGAATGACTTGATGAATCATTTTCCAGGCTAATTCAGAGTTTCGTTTTCCGTTTTCATCTGTACTGTACAAATCTTTATTAACTTGTACTGCAAAATATTTATTGACTAATCCACTGGAAACAGTCACGTCATAGAAGGCATCCCTACGCAATGTATATGAAATAGCCTTTCGTTTATCTGTTGCATAAATTTTGGTTTCTAATGTAACGTAGCCTTCCTGCTCGCATTTCACAACTATAAATCCATCTTTTTTCTTTACATTAGCAGTCGTTACTCCGTCACCCACATAGTTCCCGTCAATGTAAATTTTAGCTGTAGAAGGTGTGACGGTGATTTTCACATCCTTAGCCTCCGTCACTCCAATAGAGAGAAGCAGTAAGGAGAACAAACTAAAGAGCAATTTTTGTCTCATATTTAATCAAAGTACCCTGACTGCCCACAAGGTCATTAGCTGTTTATAATCAGGCGCAAGAGCAGTACCAAGATGGTTTGCACCTTTTCTGCAATAAAGTATGTGCTAACCGTTCCCTGAGGAAGCATGGGCTGAATAAAGAACATATAAAAAGAGGCGTGGGAACATTGAATACTACCTTATTTGAGGCTCTCGACTGCCCTTGATTGAGTAATAAACAATGCCCACGCCAAACGATATATAGACTGCCTCTGATAAGAGGTAGGTATATAACATCAGCGTGAGCGTCTCTGTCTATTATCTTCAATCAATGAAACTGTCGAGATTTCAAATAAGAGATAATATCTTAAACGCTCTTTTACTATAAATATGTCTGCTTCCCGAACTCAGAAAGCACCGCAAAGGTATAGAAAAGGTGTTGGAACTCAAAAGAAAATACCTTGAATTTTACGAGAGTAGGTTGTAGAGCATATTTTAGGGAATATATGAATCCCCAAAGCAATCTCTTGGTATCTGTACGAGTAGCGAGCCTACAGAAGCCGAATAGGGGCGATTTCCGAACAGTTTTCAGCATTGACTATAAATGGTTACAGAGAAACAGAACTGCCTAAATCGGGCGAGAGTCAAGGGGTGGGAGAGGTTTCTTATGGCTGATTTGGAGTGAGGATGTTACGAAATCCATAGAGGCAATTAGAGGCGATTTCCGAGCTGTTTATTGGGGCGATGAAACTTTCTCAAGGCTGCTGTTTTTTTGCTACAAGGGCAAAGAAATATAGCTTGGTGATTGGGTATGCTTTATTAATAATATGCAAATCTGTGCTGTTGCCGGATGTGGTATATCTGAGGGTATGATATATATTCATATCTCAGGTAAACTGTATCAGCTAATATTTGCAAATATATTATTGTTGGTAACAAAAGAATATGTATCTTTGCATCAAAGAAAGCAGCGATAAGGTGTTTATTAATGTACCTTTTGTTACTGGTTTGTTACCAAAGACTTCTAACAATGCTGTAATCTTTTAAATTTCAGACCGTTATAAAGTCATGGGGTTGACTGGATTTGACAGCGGGCAGAAATGGTAGGTAAGCATGCAGTGCGTCGTTGATTTGCACTTTAATCTCAGTCCTCAAAATTTTATCTGGCGAAACTCGTTACGCTCTCGCTGCTTAATCGAAGTATAGTAGATTGAAGCTTAATCTCGGCACCAGGTGCTGGGACGTGACATCACTCGGAAGCTGTTGCTCCGAAGCATTCCGATAAAGTGGTGCAGTCAAATCGGGGATAGTTCGTGCCAGCCTCGTGGCGCGGATGAAACTTTAGAGGATAAGGCAACGGTTGATGGCTTTGGTTCTGCCGCTGCACGAAAATTTAGGCAAAGATAAGCATGTAGAAAGCTTATGATTTCCTCGTTTGGACGAGGGTTCGATTCCCTCCAGCTCCACTTGCTACTACGGACACTCTGTAGACTAAATCAGACAAACCGCAGACTATCAATTAGTTCTGCGGTTTTTTCGTGTCTAATCCTTTCGATTCAGGACCGAAATCAGACCAAGAAAAGACCGTTACAGACATAGTTTCGTTACTAACTCGTTACTAAAATTTTGGAAAATGAAATAGTAACGATTTAGTAACGATTACCACGATAAGATTTTAATATACACATAGTTACAAAGACGCAACTTAGTCGTAAGTCGGAAAATATCGGACATCAAACAGGTCTAATCCAACACTAAATCCGACTATAACTGCTACTATTTCAATCGAGTATTGCTGCCACCTATCAGACAAGATTGGCTTGCACCAATAAATATCGTTGTGAATCAACGAATTATCTTGTCCGATATACGTCTTTTTGTTTCTGAAAAGCGACCAATCCCACTAATTGTTTAACTCGTTTTCATATCGAAGCCGGTCAACGGCAAAGATTGATAACACAACTCTTAGAAAGGATGAAAAAGAACACATTCAAAGTCTTGTTCTACATCCGTGGTAATCAAATCAACAAGGAGGGCAAGGCTCCCATCATGATACGAATTACCATTGACGGAGAGGTAGAACAGCTCAACTCGAAGCTCACCATCGAGCCTCAGCTATGGGATGTCGCAGCATCCAAAGCAAAGGGTCGGTCAGCCAAAATACTTGAACTTAACAGTCGCCTGAATGACATTCAAGTGATAATGAAAGATCACTACTATGATATTCAGCGTCGTCATGGCTATGTTACCGCAGAGATGGTGAAAAACGCCTATATGGGTATTACAGCCCGCGAAGAATCATTGCTGAAACTTTACGAACAGCATCTTGAAGACACCAAAAAACTTGTGGGATTAAGCAAGGCGGATCCCACCTATCAGAAATACGAGCGTATGTACCGCCGTGTGGTGGAGTTCATGAAGATGAAATACAACATCACGGATATTCCGCTCCGCGAGATTAAGCTCTCCTTCATCACCGATCTGGAATTTTTCCTGCGCACGGAATACAAGTACAGCCAAAACACCACCTACAAGTGTATGAAATTCTTTAAGCAGGTAATCAACAAGGCTATCCGGGCAGGACTGATTTTTGTAGATCCCTTCAACGGCTACAAAATCTCAACAGAGCGTGTTGACCGAGGTTTTCTCACCGAAGACGAACTTGAGAAAATGATGTCAAAGAATTTCGCGTCCGCACGGCTCAATCAGGTACGCGACATCTTCATCTTCGCCTGCTTCACCGGATTGGCATATATCGACCTCGCCCACCTTCGTGTTGACAACATTCAAAAGATGTTTGACGGTCGCTGGTGGATAGTGACCCACCGACAAAAGACCAATACAAAGGTGATGGTGCCACTGCTGCCGCCTGCGATGAAGATACTCAAAAAGTATGAGGGAGAGTTTACCGATGGGAAACTGCTACCTATCATCACTAACCAGAAGCTCAACTGCTATCTGAAGGAGATTGCCGATATATGCGGCATCAACAAGAACATAACTTTCCATCTGGCAAGGCACACATTCGCAACGACCATGACACTCGGTAAGGGTGTGCCAATCGAATCTGTGTCGAAGATGCTGGGCCATACCAACATTCAGACGACACAAATCTACGCCAGAATCACAAACGACAAAATCAGTAAGGATATGGAGATTTTATCTCACAATCTCGGAGTTTTAGATTTTAATTGATATACAGGCTAACTATCTGACAAAGTGCTGGCTATATATCAATGGCCGGCACTTTGTGTCTTTTTGAAAATGTTAACGCAGGTTAAAGTCGTGGAATGTTCCATGGAACGTCCCGAATGAGCCTTTGCACGATTGCCGAACTTTGCAAGCGTAACACTAAATCCAAAAATGATTATGGAAATAACTCTTGAAACGCTTCACGATAATCAAGAAGCTCTCCGGGAACTTGTTTCTTCGGTTCTCACCCTTCTTAATAAAGAGAAAGGGAAAACAGGTCGGCAGAAAGAAGAAAAGGACAATCAGCCGACCATGCCACCAATCCCCAATTCGGTAGCGGCAGCATTGCTCCGGATTTCAACGCGCCAATTACAGCGCATAAGAAAGCAGTACAATCTTAAATGGCTCAAACGCGGACGCGAGGTGCTATACTTTCTTGGCCCACTTATCGAAGCCATCAACGTGTATCATCTTCCGTGGGATCCTGACGTGTTTGATAAAATCCGAACAAACTACAAAAACCGTCCGCGCTTATGAATGCCTACGAACTGAAACAGGTGTCGGCGATGATAAAGAGCCTTGAAAACACCTTTATGGAGCGTCTTCGCCAAATGGAGCGGTCATATCTTGATGCTCTGAAAGGCTTCGGAATCATTGACGATGAGAAGATGTGGACTGAAAAGCAGGTTTGCGAAAAGTACGGCATCGACCGCAAGACTATGTATAATTACCGCAAAATGGAACTGATTCCATTCACCCGTAAGGGAGAGCGCGGCAAAATCTATTATCTGCCCGCAGATGTAAGGGCTTTCTTTGCTGACCTGTAACCCGCATAAAATACGCACAACACACATACACCAAAATAACCGCACCGCTTGTCGGTGCAAAGTCAAACAACAAAATTTTTATTTCTATGGAACAAGACCAGACCCAAGAAAAAGATCAGGTGCTGATTGCCCGTGACAACGAAAGCGGGAAAATCGGCGCAGTGACCGGCATGAACGATGACGGCACACCCAAGATGTCCGATGTAAAATCGGCCAAGCTCTCCGACCTTGTGAAATTCAACATCCGGCAGAATCCGCTGGAAGCCTTTATGTCGAATTTCCTGCGTCAGTGCAAGAATCCCTCGATGTTCAGCTTTTTCAAGGTTGCCGCCGACAACTACGAAAAAGAGGCGCCAGTAATGGGCGAAATGCTCAAAGACCCCGAAACGCACAAGTCGATGCTTGAAGACCGCGAGGTAAAGCCGTCCGATGAAATCAGCGAAACACAGAAGAACAAGCCCGTTGACGAAAGCAAGATTGACTGGGCGGAGCTGAAAGAACGCTGGGGCGTTGACAAAGAACAGCTTGAAAAGTCGGGCGACCTGCGCGAAATGCTGTTCAACCGCAAATCAGCGCTTGTCACCATCACCACCGATGTTGGCGGCAAGGTTCAGCAGGTGGACGCCCGCCTGTCATTCCAGACCGATGAGCAGGGCAAAGTCAACCTCGTGCCCCACCTTATCCGTAAGTATCCCAATCTCAACGAGGAATACAACGGATACAAGTTCACCGACGAGGATAAGGAGAACCTGCGCACGACAGGCAACCTCGGAAAAGTCGTTGACCTTGTGGACAAATCCACCGGAGAGGTTATCCCGTCATATGTCAGCATCGACCGCTACACCCATGAAATGTATCATTTTCCTGC
The DNA here is from genome assembly GCF_013373675.1 of Bacteroides sp. L10-4. Classification (NCBI taxonomy): domain Bacteria; kingdom Pseudomonadati; phylum Bacteroidota; class Bacteroidia; order Bacteroidales; family Bacteroidaceae; genus Bacteroides; species Bacteroides sp. L10-4. Next base: position 52,407 of record NZ_JABXJH010000024.1, on the reverse strand, counting down.
CTCGACGCTTGAAATCAATGATACCATCGGAAAAACGAAACTCTCCAATCAGGAGATAGAATTTCTGAAAACCGGAATGGCTATCCCCAACAAGGAGATTATCGGCAAGAACGGCAAGACCTACCATGCCACTCTCCAAGTGAGCGCAGAACGCCGCGGCGTGGAGTTTGTGCCCAAGCAGCGCACACAGAAGACCACGCAGAAAAATGAGAACAAGCAGGAGCAGAAGGCCGGTGATGGCGAAAAAACCGAAAAACGCTCCACATGGATTACCAAAGACGGCGGCATAAAGCGGCTGAAACAGTGGAACAAGATTCCGCTTACCGAACAGCAGCAGAATGACTACGTTTCAGGCAATGTCGCCAAGCTCGACCAGATGGTTGACGACAAGGGAAAGCCCTGCACCGTGTATCTCTATTTCAACAAAGAGAAGCAGCGACCCGAAACATCGTTTGACGATCCCCGCCTCGCAACCAAAATCACACCGTCAAACGAAAGCAAGACACAGCTTGCTGTCAATAATGACGGTAAGACGCAGGAAGCGACAAAATGCGTGAAAGAACCGCTCGACAAGGGTCAGACGGAACCCAAGAACGATGAGCAACAGAAACAGCAGCGTAAGCCTAAAGGCCCGAAGCTGTAATTCCGCCCCACACCACTGAATCCACGTTGAAACAGACTGCGGTTTTCTGAACCGTATCCCTCCCGGTAAAGACGCAAGGAGGTCCGGAACTCCCTGCGCCTTACCTCACCACTGAATCCATCCAAGAATTACAAACCACCAAATTCATGTCAAATATGAAAACTGAAAAGATAATCACCATAGTCGCCGACAGCCATCTTATGGCAGACAACATCGCAAGAGCAATCGGCGCAACACCCGCAGGAGAATACCACTATGCAAAGGAAGGCTATGCCGTCACATGGACGAACGGCAGCATCGTCGAGGCAAGCTACAACCCCAAGCAGCCCTTCATTCTCTCCGACACCATGACACCCCAGCAGGTGTACGCCCACAATTTCGATTTCGCCGTGCGCGACTACGACAAGGTTGTGGGTTACGACAAGAAAGCGGAAGACCTCGCCCGGCTCGACGCTATAAAGGCGCTGTTCAAAAACAGCAGCCTTGTAATCAACGCCACTATGCCGACGCCTTACTGCGACCTCGTTTTCTGGAACCTCTACTGGTATCTCGCCGTGCCGGTCAAGACCTGCCGTGCGTGGCTCCCAGTGCTGACTAACCGCGCCATCCGCGGGGCAATCTACAATCCCCGCATCGACGATGAACGCTACAAGCAATACATCAGCAAAGTCATCTACGACAAATTCCTTGAAGAAGATGAGATCTGGCGTGAAGCCGAGGCCGAGGAGCAGGCACAACAGGCTCTAAAAGCGACCGAAGGCAAAGAGGACGACGAAGAAAAGCCGGTAATCTATAACGGTCAGGAGGTCAAGTTGGTCGATTACCCTGTGTTACCCAGTTTTCTCTCGCTGCTCGTCACCGCATCCGCCGAGTTCGGTTATAACCACGACGAAACAGCCGATGCCGTGCTGCGCCTCTACCTGAAGAAACTGATTTCGTTCCCGTCCGATATTCAGAGCGGCGTACCTTACAGCGTATGGCGCAACATGAAACGCAATATGCGTATGCTACGTTACAACTCACGCTGGGGCGAACAGGCGAAAGCCCTCAAAAAGCTCAGCCGACACTGCGTAATCAAAGGTGTGCCCGAGGGTGCGTATGAAACATACGGCATAGTTACCACCGGGCTGCACCCCACTGACCTCACAGGAAAAGAGCGCATAATCTACGACCATATTGTGAAACAGGTCATCGACGCCTTTACCCCATTTGAGGGTGAATGACAGGAAAAAGCCGGATACCGATACCTCCCGTTTGCGAAAAAATTCGTAACTTCGCCACTGATTCATCGTCATAAATTGTTTTCAAATCATTTTTGACATGGATTTAGTGGTTGGACATCGGGAGGGATCCCGGTGTCCTTTTTCTTGCCTATTCCGAAAAACACCATTACAGACCCACTAAATCCATACATATTATGAAACCCAACGATGAATATTCGGAGTTGAACTATTATATAGTCTATCTCCAAGCACATCTTTCCGCCCATTATTTCCCGCAGAGCGTTGACCGCAGGTTTATCGCAGAACGGGCCGACAACGCACTCGACACTTATGTTACACTGTTCCTTCAGGGCAAGCCACAGCATATAGCCCATGAGCTTGCCATGCGCGAACTGCTTAAAGGTTTGTATGTATCGCGCTACGACGTGGTGCATACAATCATCGAGGAAGACTGTTGGCTCCGTATCCCGTCCGATGAAATGGAGGTAAAGGCGTTGTATATGCTTACCAAGCCGGTAATCCATTCCATTCTCGACCGCCACGAGGTGAACGGGGATTTTCTCACAAGAGAGGATTACCCGCCATTGCGCTATGAACTGCTTGCCGCCATAAACGAAATACTGGACGGCGATGAGTTATAACCGCAAGGAGAAACTGCGCGGCAACATCGAGGCGATACGCACGGCGTTTCAGCTTGATGTTGAGCGTAGGCCGCCTACCGACGCCGAGTGGGAACGGCTGTCAAAATATGCCGGATTCGGTGGCTTGAAATGTATATTGCAGGACGCCAACGAAATTTCCGACGCCGCAAAATGGAATAAGAGCGACCTTGAACTGTTCGCTCCCACCGTGGAGTTGCGGCAGCTTATCCACGATTTTTCAAAGGACGACAGGGAGTTTGCCCGCTATATGGATTCCTTGAAATCGTCGGTGCTGTCGGCGTTCTACACGCCGAAGCCTGTGGTTGAAGCCATATCGCAGAGCCTCCAGTTTGCCGGAGTGTCGCCCAAGCGATTTCTTGACCCCAGTGCAGGGTCGGGAGCGTTTGTCGATGCCTTCACATGGGTTGACCCGCACGCGGAGATAACAGCGTTTGAGAAAGACCTGCTGACAGGCAAAATATTGTCGAAACTCTATCCGGACTGCCATGTGAACATAGAGGGATTTGAAAAACTCGACAAATCACAGAACGGGTATTTCGATGTCGTTTCGTCAAACATCCCGTTTGGAGATTTTGCGGTATCAGATCCGGTATATGCGACAAGCAGAATAGGCGTTTACCGTCAGTCGGTGAAAATGATACACAATTATTTCTTCCTGAAAGGGCTGGAAGCGGCCCGTGACGGCGGCATTGTGGCGTTCATAACCTCGCAGGGGCTTATGAACGGCAACAACGCATTGCTCCGTGGCGCACTTGTTAACCAAGCCGATTTACTCTGCGCACTGCGTCTGCCCAACAACACATTCACCGATTCTGCCAATACCGAGGTGGGCAGCGATGTCATTGTGTTGCAGAAAAATACCGGAAAGAAAGGATTGAGCAAGTTGGAAGAAGCCTTTGTTGTCGCTGAAAAAGATGCGAGTACGGGTGTCAGCACCAACCGCTATTTCATCGACAATCCCCAGCATATCATCTGCACTGATTCCAAGCTCGACACCGACCCTTACGGAAAGCCGGCTTATGTCTATAAACATGGCGGTGGCGTAGATGGCATAGGTGACGATATGCGCAGTGCATTGGAAATGGCGTTTTCGCTCAACCTGAACATAGAGTTGTATCAGGGCAAACAGCAGACCATACATATTATAAATGATGTGACGGTTGAAAAGAAACCGGAACAGGAGCCATTGCCGCCTGAACAGCCGCAGATTGAAGATGTGGAGGCGGAGGAAATCCGGTCCGACACACCGCAGCCCTCGTCCATAAGTGACCCCGCCGAAATAGAAACCTACCAAGCCCCGACGCCGGATTATACACATAATCCCAACCCGAAAGTGATGATGTATAATCTTTTCGGTGAATTGGTGGAGATACCCGGTGCGAAGAAACGCCACAATCAACGGCAAAAAGCACAAGGGCAGAAGCCAAAAGCGGCGTCACATCCAAATCAGCCCCAATCTCCGGCCAAAAAGGGAACGATGTTGGAAACAACTGTTTCCGGCAGCAGCAACCGTAAACTCACCGACGAGGAACTGAAATTCTACGGCTCGTTGAATTGGGAGGATAACCAGCCCATCAACGGTTTTTATGAAACCATGATGTCTATCGCCCAGCGACAGCTTGAAGAAAAGAGGTTGCAGGAAGAAGCGGATAAAGCCGCGCAGCAGGCAAATTCCGATGCTCCCTATATCGAAATGACCGAAGGCGATTTCATTCCGGGTGTGCATACCGGTGTGCGGAAAACCACCGTTATCCCGCTTGAAGAAATTGAGCCGGAACCGGATCTTTCGCCGCGCCCCTTCTCCGAGGACTTGCAGACCTACCATAAGGAAGGTGCTATGGTGTGCGACAAGGGGCAGGTAGGTTTTCTTTCCGATGTCAATAAGAATGGAGCGACATTCACGCCGCTCCAGCTAAAACCGGAACAGATGAAACGTGCGTTGCTCTACATTACCCTGTCCGACACATACCAGCAGCTATATGACTACGAGGCGAAGACGCATGAGCCGAGTGAACATCTGCGCGAATACCTCAATCAGTATTATGACGAGTATGTTAAGCGTTACGGCTACCTCAATGAGAAGGCGAATGTGAAATTTATCCGCATGGACGCAAACGGCTGTGACGCACTCGCATTGGAGCGCGGTGAAAACGGAATGTTTGTCAAAGCGGATATTTTCGACCACCCGGTATCTTTCTCTATTGACGAGCTTACCTCGGTGGATTCCCCCATAGAGGCGTTATCTGCATCGCTCAACAAGTTCGGGGCCGTTGACCTCGGCTACATGAGCCGCCTTGTGGATATGACGGGAGATGAACTGGTTGATAACCTGAAAGGACGTATATTCTATAATCCGCTTGTCAACAATTATGAAATCTCCGACAAGTTCATAGCCGGAAACGTGATAGCCAAAGCGGAACAGATCGAGCGGTGGATAGCCGACCATGAGGCCGACGACACCCGCATAAATGAATCTCTTGCCGCACTCAAGGAGGCATATCCCGAACCGATACGCTTTGAGCAGCTTGATTTCAACTTCGGCGAGCGCTGGATACCGACGGGTATATATGCAAAGTACATGAGCTATCTTTATGAAACCGACATCAAGATAGCCTACTCACCGTCGCTTGATGAGTATTCCGTAACCAATGCGTCATACACCACCAAGATTACCGATGAGTTCAAGGTAAGGGGCCAATACCGCACATACGACGGTATGCACCTGTTGAAACACGCCTTGCAGAACACCGTGCCGGATATTACAAAGTCAATCGGCAAAGACGACAAGGGCAACGACATCAAGGTGCCCGATGCCGAGGCTATCCAGCTTGCCCATACCAAGATTGATGAGATACGCAACGGTTTTACCGAGTGGCTTGAACAGCAGACGGACGATTTCAAGGATAAACTTGTGGCATTGTATAACCGCAAGTTCAACTGTTTCGTGCGCCCGCACTACGACGGCTCACATCAGACGTTTCCTGACCTCAACATGAAAATGTTGGGAGAACAGTTCGGTATCAGCTCAATATATCAGTCGCAGAAAGACTGTGTATGGATGCTGAAACAGAACGGCGGAGGGATATGCGACCACGAGGTGGGTACGGGTAAAACGCTGATTATGTGTATAACAGCACATGAAATGAAACGTCTTGGCATGGCAAACAAACCGATGATTATCGGCATGAAAGCCAATGTTGCGGAAATTGCCCAGACTTATCAGGCAGCCTATCCCAATGCCCGCATACTTTATGCCGATGAAAAGTCATTCTCTATGGAGAACCGTCAGCGTTTCTTCCGCAGTATCCAGAACAATGACTATGACTGCGTGATAATGTCGCACGATCAGTTTGGCAAAATACCGCAGTCAGAGGAATTGCAGGAGCGTATATTGCAGGAGGAACTTGACACCGTGGAAGAAAACCTTGAAGTCGTGCGTCAGCAAGGAAAGGATATATCGGTGGGTATGCTGAAAGGTCTGGAAGCAAGAAAGAAAAATCTTGAATCAAGGCTGGAAACAGTGCGCTACCGTCTTGAAAGGCAGCGTGATGATGTGGTCGATTTCAAAAGCATGGGCATCGACCATATACTGGTTGATGAAAGCCACCGTTTCAAAAACCTCACGTTCAATACCCGTCACAACCGCGTAGCGGGATTGGGCAACTCCGAGGGCAGCAACCGTGCGCTTAATCTGCTGTTCGCAATCCGAACCATTCAGGAGCGTACAGGCAAAGACCTCGGCGCCACATTCCTTTCCGGAACCACAATCTCCAACTCGCTGACGGAGTTGTATCTGCTGTTCAAATACCTGCGCCCCAAAGCGCTTGAAATGCAGGATATAAGGTGTTTCGACGCATGGGCGGCGATTTTCGCCAAGAAAACCACCGACTTTGAATTTTCCGTGACAAACAACATCATTCAGAAGGAGCGTTTCCGCTATTTCATCAAGGTGCCCGAACTTGCGGCGTTCTACAATGAGATAACGGATTACCGAACCGCCGCCGATGTCGGTGTTGACCGCCCGGAAAAACAGGAGATACTGCGCAAGATACCGCCTACACCCAATCAGGAGGATTTTATTCCCAAACTGATGGCGTTTGCCAAAGACGGCGATGCCACGATACTCGGTCGTGAACCGCTGTCGGAAACGGAGGAAAAGGCGAAGATGCTGATTGCCACTGACTATGCCCGCAAAATGGCGATGGATATGCGACTTATAGACCCCGCCTATGGCGACGACCCCGGCAACAAGGCGTCGGAATGTGCAAAATGGATAGCCGACTACTATCGCCGCTTTGAGCAATACCAAGCCACGCAGTTTGTGTTCAGCGATTTAAGTACATTCCAGCCGGGGCAATGGAACGTCTATGCCGAAATCAAACGCAAGTTGATTGAGGATTACGGTATTCCGGCACATGAAATACGTTTCATTCAGGAAACGAAGACGCAGAAGGCGAAGAAAGCGGTGATTGACGCGATGCGCGAGGGTAATATCCGAGTGCTGTTCGGCTCCACTGAAATGCTCGGCACGGGTGTCAACGCCCAGAAACGTGCCATTGCAGTGCATCATCTTGATTGCCCGTGGCGACCGTCTGACCTCGACCAGCGCGAGGGCCGCGCAGTCCGCACAGGCAATATCGTTGCCAAATTCCACAACGCCAACCGTGTAGATGTCAATATATACGCTGTTGAGCGCACGTTGGACGCCTACAAGTTCAATCTTCTCCAATGGAAGCAGACTTTTATTTCCCAGCTAAAAAAGGGAGCGTTGGGAGCGCGAACCATTGACGAGGGTGCGATGGACGAAAAGACTGGCATGAGCTATTCCGAATACTCCGCCATTCTTTCGGGCAACACGGATCTTCTTGAAAAAGCCAAACTTGAAAAGAAGATTGCGGCGCTTGAAAGTGAACGGCGCTCGTTCAACAAAGGCAAAGGCGATACCAATTTCAAACTGCGCTCCATCACCGATGAGATTGAGAAAACCGAAATCATCATCGGCAAGATGGAGGCAGACCTCGCGCGGTATATGGCTGCTGTCAGGAAGGACAGTGACGGAAATCCGGTCAATGCCCTGACGCTTGACAAATGCGATGCTGCCGACGAAGAAGGAATGGGCAAGCATCTCCAAAACCTTGCAAGAACCGTCAATACCCACGGCGAATATGTGCGTGTCGGTGAAATCTACGGCTTTCCGATTTGCATAACATCGGAAAAGGCGGTTGTTGACGGCGTGGAATCCGTACAGAACCGTTTTGTTGTGGAGGGCAATTATAAATATAAGTACAACAACGGCTTTATAGCTATGGCCGACACCCATGCCGCCTGTACCAACTTTATAAAAGCCCTCGAACATCTGCCCGAAATAATCAAGCAACACCAAGAGCGCAACGAGAAGGCGAAGAAAGATGTTCCGGCGCTGCAAGCCATTGTTGCGAAGACATGGAGCAAGGAAGATGAGTTGAAAGCCCTAAAAGCGCAGCTCCTCGAACTTGAACACAAAATCGCCGCCGACCTCGCCCCGAAGCACGAGCAGCCAAAGCAAGCGGAAGATGTTGAGCAAGACACACCGCAACATCAGCCCGTAACAGTCGTAGAACCACCCGGCCAAGCGACCGACGACAAAAAGTCAATGGTGGCAGAGCCGACAACTCCCTATCGGAGTATTGATTATTTCACCAGAATCACACCTCGTTCAATCGGATTATGATTATAAATGGCAACGAATGATTTTTATTTCATTGGTTGCCATTTTTTATTTATAGATATTATACGCTTGAACATTAGTTATTTACGATATTATATCAATGTTTTGCAGTTAATTTTTTCACACATAATTTAATTTTTTACTTGTGTAGCTAAAAAATTAGCTGTATATTTGCAGCGTAACTCCAAACTAATATTGTTATGAAGAAACTTTCCGAACGTGAAGAAGAAATCATGAGCATTCTTTGGAATGATGGTAATCCACTATTTATCCGCGAGATAATAGACAGGATGGCTTCTGATGGGCAAAACCGTCCAAACTTCAGCACAATCGCCACTTTTGTGAGGGGCTTGGAAACTAAAGGATGGTTGGCACATGAGATGATAGGAAACTGCAATCGCTATTATCCAGTAAAGAGCCTTGCAGAATACCGAGCAAATTCTCTTAAGAGCATGGTAAGCCGCTTTTTTGGCGGTTCATACCTAAACCTTGTTTCTACTCTTATCGGCAACGAAAAAATTTCCTCTGATGATATGGAAAAAATCTTGGGGGAAATAGAAAGACAACGAAAGGAGGATGAATCATGATGCAGTATTTAGTTAATTATTCTTTGAATGCCGGATTGATTATCATGATATTATGGGCTGGTTATCAATTCGCGCTCTCTCGCAATACTAATTTCAAGACAAGCCGTGCAGCTCTACTTTCTATTTATCTCCTTGCTGCGCTTCTCCCATTTATGCCCATAATTTCGTTTATTCCTTCCGAGATAGCCTTGGTTGGGGGAAATGTTGAAGTGGGTAAAATCGAGGCTTCCAATAACCCAACAGTAAGCGGTATTCAATTCAATCGTATTATTGGGTTGATTTATGCTGCTGGATGTCTTGTCGTTACATTTTTTCTACTTATCGGTTGGTATAAAATAATCCGCATTATCACAAATGCCAATAAAGAAGAAAGAATCGGCTATACTTTGGCAATCAGTCCACTCTCCTCGACTGCTCCATTTAATTGTTGGAGATATATTGTTGTCAATGAGAAAGACGCATACAATGAAACAATCCTTGCACATGAATCAAAACATGTATTTTACGGTCATACTTTTGATTTGATATTAGGTCAATTTGTACTTGTATTACAGTGGTGGAATCCCGCAGCTTGGTTGATGTTCCGCAGCTTACGCACACTACATGAATACCAAGCAGATGAAGGCGTCCTGAGAGAAGGATATTCCCGGTGTGAATATGAATTACTGATGCTTAATAGAGCCATTGAAAAGCAGAACTTCTTTTTGGCTAATACATTTAGCTCCGGAAGTCTCAATGCTCGTATCACGATGATGGGCAAGCGTAGAAAACAGTCATCGAAATTAAGTTATCTGGTACTTATTCCTGTGATTTTATTGGCTGCCTTATTTCCAAAAATCCCGTTTGCCCAGACCCCAATAGAACCTACTCAAAATTTAGTTTTTGTGGAGGGTTCTGAAACGATGCCTGAATACCCCGGTGGGGAACAAGCAATGATGAGTGCTATTCTTTGGGAGGTGAAATATCCGCATGATCTACTCGAAAAGGGAGCCAGTGGTGTGGCACGTATTGGTTTTACTGTAAGTACTGACGGCTCTATGTCTGATTTCAAAGTAGTAAAATCATCGGGGTTTGATGAACTTGACAGTGAAGCTATCCGAGCTATCCAAAGTTCTCTGAAAGAATCTTGGATTTCCGGCACTGTTGATGGGAAAGCCGTAGCGAGTGCCGTTTCAATTCCTGTAACATTCTACATCGCACAATAAAACTCTATCTTAATATGTCCGCTCGTCTATACATACTTGTATTTTTTATTCTTTCGTTTGCTGTGCCAATGTCGGCACAGCAAGATGACGAGCGGCTTGACTCTTTAATCAGAACGCTCGAATTAAAAGAGGTTGTTGTCACGGCTAAAAAAATAAGACAATCGGGTGATACAATATCTTATGCTGCATCTTCATATATAAGCAAAAATGATAAGACATTAGAGGACTTACTCCGGAAAATGCCCGGTATTGAGGTAAAATCGGACGGACAAATTATATATAATGGACAATGGATTAATGAGTTCTATATCGAAGGGTTAGATATGCTTGGCTCTAACTATGGAGTAGCCACCAAAAATATAGATGCGCATGACATTGGGACTGTACAAATTCTTGAAGACCACCAAGATGTAAAAATGCTCCAAGGCGTAAGGCGCGGAGCCGCACCAGCAATGAATATACGCCTAAAGCAGAGCGCAAAGGGTATCTGGTCGTCCACTTTTGATGGTGCTATAGGAAGCCAGCCCAATATATCCTGGGACGCATCGGCCTCACTAATGAACTTCAGGCGTAATGCTCAAAATATATCGGTTTATAAAACCAATAACATCGGTGTTGATTTACGACCTGAAATCAACGCTCCATCTACATACACATCATCTTACGGAACTGGGATATTATATCCTGAAACTCCATCTTTATCTAACAAGTACACTTATAGAAACACCTCTCATAGCCTTTCAGTGAACCAGTTGCTGAAACTTAGTGAAGATAAAACATTTACGTTTAATCTAAATTATCTTTTCGACAAAGAAAAGCGTAATTCAAATGATGAAACAACGTATTTGTCTGACAGTGTGGCAAGGTATATCATCAAGGAATCTAATTCTTCTGATATACATCAGCATTTTGTTGGGACCCATGCTGTTTATAAACTTAATGGGAAGAAAATATACCTCAAAAATACTCTTTCCGCCAATGCGTCTTTTCCAAAAGGAGAAGGACTAATTAATGATTTAATTCTCCAAAAATTTTCAGCTCACTCAATAAAAATTGATGATGAATTGAAACTTAACTATAAGAAACATAATGGGGGAATTGCAGATGCTTCATTTCATATATCCTATAATGACAAGAAGGGATTATTGAATCTGCCTAATAATGATTTTTGTCAGATGGTGGATCAACGTAGCTTTAATATTGACGGGAGTGGCTCCTTGATTGCTCTTTCAATACCACACTTCATGTTTAATCTGAATGGAGAAGTAGATGCATGTTGGCAACATGCTAATACCAATCTTGATATTGACAATCAGTCAATGCCTGATGATCAACAAACATGGCAGGTTGGTGCAAGGGTTACGCCAAAAATATTTTGGCATTATGGGCAAAAATTTCAATGGCTTATATATGTGCCTGCAGGTTTTATGTATTATAAGTCTGACAATCAAACTTGGAATTATAATAAAACATTCTTCTCGATAAGACCATATTCGAACATAACATATAAACCATCAGACCGGCTTTCGTTCTCACTTACCACAATAGGTGAAGAATCCTTACCTTCTGCCATATCCCTTATGGTTCAAAAACGATTTATAGACTATCGCACAACCATCTCTAACCCGGGACATATTGAAGCGACAATGAACCGGACTCTAAAAACGGCATTCAATGCGAGCTATACAAATGTGTTGGATATGCTATTTGGTAGCCTTGCATTAACGTATGTTCAATCGCGTTATGGCAATAGTTCCGGATATGACATAACTGACGATATTATTAATTATATAAGATTGCCATATTCTACAAATAGCCGGATATGGCAACTTGATCAAACATTTTCAAAAGGCTTTTTCCGATGGAACTCAAAGGTAAGTGAGTCATTTAGTATAGGCATGAATAATAGTGAATATTATATCAATGATGAAATTCATGAAGGCAAAAGCAAGTATCTTCGGGCTAAACTTTCATATAATGCGGCGTTTACTAAATGGCTGTCTTTTGAGACCTCAAATGAATATACCCTATCCAAGAGCTTTACAGATGGCAAAGCTAATGATGGCACGAAACATACCTTTACCAATGCCACGTCCATTATACTGTCGCCGTTTAAGCAACTGAATGTATCGCCATCTGTGATGTTCTATAATAATAACTACTCTACATCATATCGAAATAATGTGTTCCTGAATTGCAATATTGAATATACTCTCGGAAACACCATATTGTCACTGCAATGCAGCAACTTGTTAAACAATAATGTTTTTCGAAGGTATAACGACAATGGAATCATTAGATACTCAAGCGAGTATCATTTGCGAGGACGCACTATTATGGTAGGCATTAGAATACGAATAACATAAATATACACCCATGAGAATTTTGATTGCACTTTTAGCATCCTTAATGATGCTTGCCGGGCCTGCGGCTATAGCACAGGTTACCGTATCGTATGCTATGGATACGCCTACGTTTACCCTCGCTCACGAGGATACTGATAAGTATGAGACATTAGATACTTGCTATCTTAACGTTTCATACCAGTTCAAGTATCGCAATTCAGAGAAAGACGATTCTTTGAGCTTCGATGACATCATGGACTTGCAAATGGGGAAAGACTACAATGCTTTCTTTAGCCGTGATTTGCGAGCTCTTGATACACAAAACACAAAAGAACTTAAATCTACAATGCAGTTCTCTACTATTCCTGAGAATTACGTTGGGTTCGACCTCCTGTTCAATCATAAGGACGCCCTGACTACAGTCACCAATCGTCTTCCATACACTTCTCAAGTCATTGAATACAGTGAATCCTCAGAATCACCTGAATGGACGTATATACCAGATGAGATTGCTACTGTCATGGACTATCATTGTCATGTCGCAACATGCAATTATGGAGGAAGAAATTGGAAAGTGTATTATACAAATGACATTCCTGTTCCTTATGGACCGTGGAAGCTGAACGGAGTAAAAGGATTAGTCCTTAAGGCTGAAGACTCTGAAAACAACTTTATTTTTGAAGCTGTAGGTTTGACACAAAAGCCACAACCTATCATTCGCTATGACTGGAGTAGAAAGAAAATGAAGAAAGAAGATTGGAAAAAATTTGAGCAGGAGATGTATAAAAACGCTGGGGCATTCGTCCGAAACACCGGGGCACGCATCCTTATTATGGATAACAGTGAACAAGGTTTTCATCGTCTCAATGAAGATTGGTCTCAATACTACAATCCATTAGAAAGATAATAAACAAACAGTTTTTTCAAAACGTAGATTATCAAGTTATACTGTGAACTCCGCCCTCGGCATAAAATGTCGGGGGCTACTCTTAACGATAATAACTCAATGTATTCATCATATTTTATAACCAGAGCAATGAACAAGATTCTCATTGTAGATGCGTCCGCATCAGACGGGAGAATTATGGCAGGCTTGTTGACACGGGCCGGTTATGATCCTGTCGTTACGGATTGCATCGAGGCCGGAAAAATTGAGGCGGCAAAGCTGCCTCCCGGCGCGGTTATCGTCACGTCAATGCGATTGTCGGACGGTACCGCAAAAGAGTTTATTAACTGGCTGAAGACCGAGGGATACAAATTCCCTGTCATAGCCATAGTGGATAACCTGCACACTGACGCTGTTGATGTGATGCGTGGCGGTGGAGCTGTCGATGTGGTTCAGCGGCTTGCGCTTGACAAGCAACTTGTGGAAACGGTTGAGAAATATGCAAAACCGGAACACGTCGTGCTGACACTGGGCAATCAACTGTTACCGCGCAAAAGCGAGGTATGGCAGAAGATTGAGGAAAAGATAACGGCTATTGCCGCTACCAACGCCAACGCAATCATCTTCGGAGAGTGCGGTTCGGGCAAGGAACAGGTGGCACACCAAATCTACCTCAACAGTTCACGGGAACAGAAACCGATAACTATCGTCGATGCCGGAGGCGCAGCTCTCGTAGGTCGGCACAATCCGGAAAATGAGCGTAGTGAAATCTACAACCGCATAGAGGGATATTTTCAAAAGTCGGCCGGAGGCACAATCATCATAAAGAATGTGCATCTGCTGACCTTTGAGAAACAATCGGTGTTACTGCACATCCTCGAAACTGAACATCCCGACGTGCGTGTAATCTGCACCGCAGAGCCGGAGTTGTTGAAGATGGTAACGGAAAAGACATTCCGCCCCAATCTGTTCTTCATACTCCGACAATCAGACATCGCTGTGCCGTCGCTGAAAGAAACGACCGAGGACATTCCAGAAATTGCCGATTTCTTTCTCAAACGCTATGCCGCCAAGACAGGCAAACAACGAAAGCACCTCGACGCATCGGCAATCAAGGCATTGAAACTCTACCCGTGGCCCGGCAACGTGCGCGAGTTGAAAGACATCGTTCTTTTCGCTGCCTTCCATGCCAAAGGCGATACCATATCCGAGGCTGACATCAATTTCAATCTCTCGGAGCCGAGGGTTGACGATGATTTAAGCCTGCGCAATCCGCAACGTGAACGTGAGAAAATACTCGAAGCGTATCGTCGCGGAGGCAGTTGGAGCGAGGCTGCAAAGCTGTTAGGCATAACCGAAAAAACGCTTTTCAATCTTCGCAATAAGTACAGAATTGAGCGAAACGGTGAAAATCAGCCTTGACATACTCGCTAAAAATGACTAACTTTGCAGTGTAAAACTGCAAAACATACGGCTGGAGAGCCAGCCCTACATACTTTTTACATATCATAACACCGCATTGTGTTCAGTGAAAAATCTGGTAAATTTTAACTGTTAGAGCAAAATGCGTGATGCTTATGCTATGCACTTGCATAGCGTGTCGTCACGTTCTCTAACAAAGGTCCTACCAGATACCTACACTGAAAGCGTGTGCGACACGCTTTTTTGTTTGGCTATAAAACAGCCTCAATTCTGATAATCTTTACCGATAGCCCGGTAATAATTACCGATGACCTTTATCAACACGCTGAATCACCTTCATTATTATATCTTTTATTTTCAGCGGAATACACACTTTTAGCCTTGCGCTGTAATCCGATTGTAACATTCGCTGGTTCTATATCCGTGATTTGAAAACAATGTAAAACGAATTAGAAACAGCCGATAAATGGATTTATTTTCACTTACCGAAACCGAGTTCTTCCAGAAGCTGACCGAGGGGAAGAACGACAACCTGCACATCGCCTACAAGGATTTTGTGCTTCAAGTCAGCGAAATGTGCAGCAAAAGCACTCACAAGGGATATGTGATAACCGCACTGCTCTATGCCGAGGTAGAGATACAGCATTTGCAGACAGCCCGTCAACGTGACGAGGTGAATCAGGAGCTTGCTGCCTTCATCAACAAGGCTCTCCATTTCGTTCATCACACCCTCAACCATTACAAGGAAATGGAAATCGCAATGATTCCGACCGATGACTGTTTCGACAGCATCAACCTTGAATGGAACGCCGACAAAACAGACTTTATGGAACTGTGCTATGCCCTGAAGATTGGCAAATGCCTCAATTCAGATGCCACAGTGACCGATATAATGAAAGCTCTTGCAAAGGCTTTCAACCTCAACGTGAACCCCAACTATCTCCACAAGAGATTCACAGAACTTAAATCGCGGGGCAAGAAAAGCCGCACGGCATTTCTCGATGTGCTCCAGCACCGCTTTAACCGTTTCCTTCACGGCTCCGACACCGGAGAATGGGAAAGTACTTGATAAAGCACCGATGTCCGACCACTAATCCACTTTATTATATATTTTCATTTGGGAGTTGAATTTACAACCAATGGGGAAAGCCCGACTGTCCGCGATGGATAGCCGGGCTTTGTCGTGTCAATGGAGCCGATTATTTGAGGTGAAGAAGATGGCGCAGAGAGGGGTCAGCCGCAATGCGCTGCTTCTCTTTTTCCACAATCTCAATTACCTCCCGCTTGATGCGGTCGTAGTTTGCCTGTATCGCTGCCTTCATGCCTTTCCGTTCAGGCGTGGGGTCTTTGAAATCAGTGATTACAGGCAGCGGTTTATAGGCTTTTGTTTCCGCCGCCACACGCTTGTTGTCAACAACAATCTCGGCGTGGAAAATCTTCTGGTCTATCCGTTCATCAAAGTTATCCGACACCGCTCCGACAAATATGCCCTGCGTCAGCGTGGATATTTTGC
This sequence comes from Bacteroides sp. L10-4, assembly GCF_013373675.1. NCBI lineage: Bacteria > Pseudomonadati > Bacteroidota > Bacteroidia > Bacteroidales > Bacteroidaceae > Bacteroides > Bacteroides sp. L10-4. The sequence goes on along the minus strand of NZ_JABXJH010000024.1, from coordinate 36,214 downwards.
TCGGCGGTATCAGCGAATCCATCTGTGTGTTGAACGAGGTTGAAACATCCTGACGGTTGATAGAGATTGACTGCCGTTTCTGCAACACCTTGCCGAAACGCTCCGACAGCGACTTGGCCGTTTCGCCTACTACTTGACCTGCGAAAATATTGCCGACGGTGTTCATCACAACCGATGCCTCCTTGTCGCCATAATCGCGTTTTAGCTGGGAGAAATCCTGAAATCCGAGGCACACCGCAACCTTGTTGCTGCGGGCTGTGGCAATAAGATTGTCCAGCCCCTTAAAATATATGGTCGGCAATTCATCTATGATAACGCCGGATTTAAGCATACCTTTCTTGTTTATCAACTTGACAATTCGGCTGTTATACAGACCGAGTGCCGCGCCGTAGATATTCTGGCGGTCGGGATTGTTGCCGACGCAAAGAATCTTCGGCTCTTTGGGATTATTGATGTCGAGTGTGAAATCATCGCCCGTCATAACCCAATACAACTGCGGTGAAATCATACGGGAAAGCGGGATTTTAGCCGATGCAATCTGCCCGGCAAGCTGTTCGGCAGCCCCGCCCAACCATGCGTCCATAAACGGCGACAGATAGTTTTCAAGCTGCGGATAGCTGGTAAGTATTGGAAAAATATCCTCGTAACGACGGTTAAGGAATTCAATCGCATGAGGAAAAGTACAGTATTTTCCATTCTCGTAAATTTTGAGATACCAGATTATTGCAGCGAACAATACAATCGGGGATTCAACAAAGAAATCGCCCTGTTTCTGCACCCACGAGCGGTTCAAGTTGAGCATTATTGTATAGGCCGATTCATAGGCGTCGGCAATATCCGACATAAAATCGGGGTGTATCGGATTGCAACGGTGCGAGTGTTCCGGATCATCAAAATTTATCACATAGAAAGAGGGCGGATTATCGCCGTAACCTTTCTGATGTGTCAGCATGTGATTGTAGGCAATCATCGTCAGATCCGGGAATTTGTAGTCATACAGATATAGCCCGAAGCCCTTTTCAATCTGCTGCTTAATGAAATTATTGATGATGGCGTATGACTTGCCCGAACCGGGAGTGCCGAGGACTATCGAGGCGCGGAACGGGTTAACCACATTTATCCACCCTTTGTTCCACCGTTTCTTGTAGTAGAAACGTGTCGGCAGATTTATGGAATACTCGTTAGTCAAAAGGCGTGTTTCCTGCTGAAAACTTTCATTCTCGTTGTTGAAAACATCGTCCATCATATTATTTTTGAGCAAGCGGCTTATCCATGTTCCAGCCATAAGGATACAGGCGAAACCGCACCCGGAGGTAATGATGTAAGATGATGTGCGGAACGTGCTTGCGGTGTCGGCAGGTATCCACCAATTAAGGAAGAACAGCGCAAGCCCGACGCCGAGGAAAATCCAGATTGTTTTCCATTCCACGCCTTCATTCTTCACGCCTTTTGTGCCCAGACAAGAGAGAGCCAGCAACAGCAGGGCAAAGAGTTTGGAATTGTGGATACTGTGGTACAAGCCCGATGTGCGGTCAAATCCGTGCAGGATTTTATCGACCACACCGATGGTTGTACCCCATTGTTCAAAAGTGCTGTGGCAGAACCAATAGACATTGGTAACCACAAGTATTATGCTTATGGCACGGAGAAAATCCATGATTTTCGCCAGTGCCCTGAGGTCATCTTCCTGTTGTGACATAATAGTAGGGAATTGTTTTTGAGTTTATAATTTAGGTCTGCGACCCTTCTTTTTCTTACGGCGCATAGCTCGGTAGAACGCATCTTCCTGCGCATCATATCCGGGCCCGACATGGAACAGGTAAAGACCTGGCAATTCGGGCATGTCGTTGTCTGAATGATGCTCCGCAGGCTGCGGTGTAGGATTCTGCGTCTGCGATGTGCCTTCGGGAGCCGATGATGTTGTATCATTCGGAGTGGAGGTGTCAGCGTCCGGAGTTTGAGTATCTGTGACCGGAATAACCACGGGCATATCAGGCTGCGTTTGCTCACCATTGAACCGTCGTTCAAATGCGTTGGCCGAATAGTCTTTGCCGAGGCGAGAACCATTAAGTACCGTCATAGTGTTGTGGTCTATGAAAGTGACACCGTAGATGCGTCCTTCCTCCGTGTATCTGAAAAGCACATCTATCCTCGCCGCTTTGAGCCGAGCGATAAATTCCTCCTTATTGGAGGATTGGGCAAGCGCATCGGCGACGATTGTTCTTGTCGGGTTTACATCAATCCTGTCTTTCGCCCGCACAAACCTGTTGTCAATGGCGGTACGGCTGGCGAACTTGCCGAGTCGTGAAGCCTTGAACGGACTGGCGACAACATTGCCGCTGTCATCGGTAGCGAAATATACCAATCCGTGATACTCACGGCCGTTAACCCGTCCGTCGGTCTGCTCCGCCTTTACATTATATAATGACAGTATGGCGTTGAACTCACCAAGCGTCTGGAATTTGTAGCGCATACCGACCATTTTCACGGTATTGGCAACCTGCCGTTTCATATCGCCGGAAATGTCAATCTTCCTAATCGGAGTATCGGGCGAAATCTTCTCACGTTCCGACGGGCGAAGATTGTATTTCTTCTCCAACTCCCGGCAAATATCCTTACTGCGGTAAAAGTTGTTGCGGTCGGAAATACAGGTGCCGTCCGTCTTGACACGCAGAGCCACGATGTGAACGTGGTGCCGCTCAATATCCTCGTGCTTGAAAATTAAGAAAGGCATATCGCCAAATCCCATTTTCTCCATATATTCACGAGCAATCTGCGTCAGCTCCGCATCGGTCGGGTGATCGTCGGGGTGCGGATTGAGGGATATATGAACCATCGGTTTCTCGGTGCGGGTTGCCGTGGGCATCCACCTCTTGAAATCCTCGTGGGCCTTATGGATATTTACAGAGCCGCTGCCGTCGTTGTAAATCTTGTTGGTATCGAGCAGCCGCCCTTTCTCCTTGTTTATCTTTTCCGCATTGTAGGCCAGAGCGCCGTAAATGGAATTTCCTAACGATATTTTTGCGACCATTGCTCGTCAAATTTCCGTGCGAGTGCCACAATCTCCCTGTTCAGTTTCACCAGCTCCACGGTAAGCTGTTCAAGTTTGTAGAGAGCAGCCATAGCCTTCTTTTCGGTGAAATTCTCCCGGAGTGTCTTTACCAGAAGGTCGTAATCCACTCCCAAAGTACGGTAAAGAGAATTGAGGGAGGACAGCTTGTCAATGAAAACACGGGTGTTTTCATCGACGATGAACACCTTGAACGGCTTTCCGAATATGAGATTTTTGATGAAAGATGCTTTGTTAAGGGCCTGCGCCTTGTCGAACATCGCAAGGAAAGCGGAGTTTTCAGCCGCGTCAAACCGCACGACATAGCGGTACACAGCCGGATTCAGTTTAGGCGGTCGCCCGCCATGGTTGAAATTTTCTTTCATAATAAAATGGATTTAGTGGATTTGTATTACTGCCGGAAGCAGTTTTTATCTTTGGCACACCGACTTTGGAGGTGTGACCTGCTCCATGCACATGGCAAGGGTTTATAGGCACAATGTCAGTTGTGAGTGCCGATAAACATACCTTGCTATGTCAATGTTGACATTCAATTTATAAGTAAATGGAATACAGAGCGATGCAGGAACGGTATCCTTCAAAAACAGTACACCGTCAGTACATCTCGACCAAAAACAGGACTGCCCGGTGCCGGTTCTTACCGATGCAGCCGAGTTTTCAGGTCTGAAACAGCGTCACATCCGCAGTAGATGTGCAAGTGCGTGAAGCAATATTATAACAATGTAAGGCAGTGGTTAAGTTCCTGAAATAATTATTGTTGGGGAATGTTGGGGAAAGTCTGCGGAATCTTGGGGAATAACGCGGTGGTGATAATCTTTTTTCATTCAGCCGTCGTTTCATTTGCAAAGACGGTCAGACAGATGACTGAATGAAACGAGCGATGAGCCGACAGACATTCACAGGCTCAATCAACCATTCATAAACCTGAATATCTGTCCGAACTTTCAGTTGTAACAATGTGCTTACGCACGTTCATTCATCTGCTTGCAGGTATGTATGAATGAACAGATGAACAAGTGAACAGATGAATGTCTTAACGTGTGAATGATTAAATGAATGTTCATACAGATGAAAGAGTGTATGTGTGAATAGATGAATGAACATTCCTGCAATCAGCCATACAGACGGATATATTGATGCTCACACGTCCATTCCGCTGACTACACATATATAATAAGACCGGTTGAACGTAGTCAGGAAAACGCCGCCGCTGACTTATCCATAACAGCACGGCACGGGTATCATGTGTGCCCGAAAAAAACAATTTGTCAAACCCAAATCCCCAAGATTTATGAGCGAACCGAAATTCGTCGCTTTCGCTACCCAGAAGGGTGGCGTGGGCAAGTCAACTCTGACCACACTTGTGGCGAGTTACCTCTACTACAACGAGGGGATAGAGATTCTCGCTGTTGACTGCGACCATCCGCAGCACACGCTTGACACCTACCGGAAACATGACTTTACGGTGGTGGCGGAGAATCCCTATCTGAAAAAACTGACACACTCCTTTTTCCAGAAATTCAAGAGAAAGCTATATCGCATACTCTTGACACCGCCGGAAGATGCGGTGCAGGTGGCGAAGGATTATATTGCCGAAGGGCATGAGCCGGCAGTGGTGTTTTTTGACATCACAGGTACAATCAACAACCGTCACATAGTGGGCCTGTTGGCGCAGATGGATTATATCTTCGTGCCGATCACGACTGAAACGGGAGAAATGACAAGCTCCCTGACATTCGCAAACCATGTGCAGAACAAGATGCTCACCACCGGAAACACCCGGCTTAAAGCCGTGAACCTCGTCTGGAACAAAATTCCGTCAAGGGAGAAGACAAAACTGTGTGAAACCATAGACAGGTACGCCGCCACATTAGGGCTGCACTCCCTCGACACAGTGATGGTGAACAGCACAAAGTTTGCAAAGGACGGTCAGCAGGTCGGGCGGACGGGTATGTTCCGTTCCACGATGCTACCACCTGACAAACGGCTGATGAAAGGCACCAACCTTGAAGCCCTCGTCTCAGAAATAAGGAACATAATCAAAGTTTAGTCTATGGCAAAGAAAGAGGAAAACTTTAACGCCGATGATTTTATAGAATCATTCCGCGAAGATGCCATGCCGACATTCCATTCTGTCAAGAAACCCATGCAGGAAAATGACAGTGACGACAGCAAGACCGAAAATGTGACAGACGGAGAAAAGGTGTCGAAAATGGAAATTGCAAAAGAGATTATCGACCTTGATTTATCCACGGCGGAAGAAAAATTTATCCGCACTTTCGTAGCCGACAGCGAATATACATCGGTCGCAAAGCGAGGTCGCCAAATCTCCGTATGCAACGAGCATCGCCGCAAGATCCAGAAGATGCTGATACTGTTCAGCGAGGATACCACCATTGCCGGATACATATACAATGTGCTTGAAGAGCATTTCAAGACATTCGATGATGTGATCCAGAGCCTATATAAAAAAGTAGCAAACACCAAACTCTGACAGACAATGACAAAGACAAGATTCTGCGACCTCCATGTATGTGCCCGGCACATGGGCGAGGTCAACACCAAGACCAACAATCCCGAAGAAACCGAAATCGAACAGTATTCATCCGAATACCTTGTGCCGGCAGTTGTCGGTTGCCGCAAAGGTATCTTCGTACCCCGTGAGCTGGTTGACAAGCTCGCCAAAATCGTGGCACTTTTTGATGTGCCGGATTTGACGATAGGCGCTTTCGTCACCAACGTGCTGGTCGATCATCTGATGACTAACCGCGATGTAATCAACGAACTCACCAACCGGGGCAACATCAAGACCGCGTTATGACAACACTCGTATCAATCATAGTGGGAGCGGTGGCATTGTCAAACATCGGCGCGGTGCTGTATCTTGTGGTATCCAACAACCGCATGATGCACCGCAACTCCGACAGTGCAGCTCCGCCCGAACCGTCACAGCCGCCCGAAGATGAAGAACCTGAAAATGAAGCACCGCAGGCCGGAATAGGCAGGAGCAAACTTGACTATTCGCAGATTGAGGCAGCGGTACAGGCGGCAATTGCAAAAGCGGTGCCCATAGCATTGCAGGCCGTTATCGGAGAGGTGCAGCCTGAACACGTTGTGTTCGCCGAAGATGAGGAAGAAAACGCCGCCGAGGAACAAACACCAGCTGAAAAGGAGGAAAAGGAGAAAAAATCCCCCACGCTCGAAGGCAACGAGGTTGACGAGGCGTTTCAGGACGACCGTATAGATGATGCCGATCCCGACATAGTGTCACCGCAGGGAGCGAAATGCGCCACGATGCACGAAATCGAAGATTCCGTGAATACGGCGATGAACCCCGACGCAACCCCGGAGCAACAGGCGAAAGCCGGAAAGATACTCGATGAGGTAAGGGATACCGAACTTATGGAGCGTCTTATGACCGACAAGGATATAGAACGCGGCGTAATGCGCTGTATCAAGGAAAGTTTTCGCGCTGAACTGGCTCAACATGGCAAAAGCGTTCCCAAGCGTAAGACCCCCGCGCCCAAAACTGCGCCAGTACCCAAACCGGCTACTGCGGCAAAGAAAACGGAAAAGCCGTTTACCATCGCCGATGATCTGGCAAGTTTCAATCCTGAAGACCTAATCTAAAACTTCAAATGACAAAATTTGACTATGGCTGACACCGTTGGCCGACCCTCCCGAAACACACTTACCACTGAATCCATCCAAAAATCCGTGGCGGGGCAATTTTGCTCCGCCACACAAAAACAAGACAAATTATGACAAAGAGAAAAATTCTTTTCGCGCTGTTCGTAGCAGCAACCGTAATCAATTCATTTGCCGCCGGTAACGGTATGGCAGGTATCAACGAAGCCACCTCTATGGTGAGTGGATATTTTGACCCCGGCACCAAACTGGTGTATGCCATCGGCGCTGTCGTCGGACTTATCGGCGGTATCAAGGTTTATTCCAAGTTCAGCTCCGGCGACCCCGACACGAGCAAAACCGCCGCATCGTGGTTCGGCGCCTGCATCTTCCTTATCGTGGCCGCGACAATTCTCCGTTCCTTCTTCCTCTGATCCCCGTCGTCATGGAATACTCCATTAACAAGGGGATTGGCGAAACGGTGGAATACAAAGGGCTTAAAGCGCAGTATCTGTTTATCTCCGCCGCCGGACTGCTGGCATTGTTCGTGCTTTTCGTGGTGATGTATATGTGCGGAATTCCGCAATGGGTCTGCATAGGCTTCGGTGCCGTGTCAGCCACGGCATTGGTGGCGCTGACATTCAGGCTCAATGCCAGATACGGAAGATACGGGCTTATGAAAGTCGCCGCCGTCAAATACCATCCCCGCTACATCATAAACCGGCGTCGGCTCACCCGCATTGTGGGCCGACGCAGAAAGGAGGTGCAAAATGAGAAACACGCTTAAAGCCACAACACTTGAAAGCAAGCTGCCCATACTCTCGGTTGAGAATGGCTGTCTGATTTCCAAAGACGCAGACATTACCGTAGCCTTCGAGGTAACTCTGCCCGAACTGTTCACGGTCACATCCGCTGAATATGAGGCTATGCACTCGGCATGGTGCAAGGCGATGAAGGTGCTGCCAAATTTCAGCGTCGTGCATAAGCAGGATTGGTTCGTTACGGAGAGATATTCGCCTGAACTTGCAAAGGAGAATCTATCCTTTCTCGACCGCTCTTTTGAACGGCATTTCAACGAGCGTCCGTATATGGCACACCGCTGTTATCTGTTCCTCACAAAAACCACAAGGGAGCGTATGCGACAGCAATCCAATTTCTCCACGCTCTGCCGCGGACGTATCATACCGAAAGAGGTTAACCGCGAAACGGTCACCAAGTTTATGGAAGCTGTGGAGCAGTTCGAGCGGATTATCAACGACACCGGACTTATACGGCTTGCCCGTATGCCGGACGATGATATTCTCGGCACCGATACCCGGTCGGGGCTGCTGGAAAAGTACCTTTCACTGTCAATGGAAGATGTGACCTGCCTTGAAGATATTGATTTGTCGGCGAAATCAATGCGCGTGGGCGACAAGTTGCTGTGTCTTCACACATTGTCAGACACCGATGATCTTCCGGCAAAGGTTGCTACCGACAGCCGATTTGAAAGGCTCTCCACCGACCGTTCAGATTGTCGCCTGTCATTCGCCTCTCCCGTCGGGTTGCTCCTGCCTTGCAACCACATTTACAACCAATATGTGCTGATTGATGACAGCGAGGAAAACCTCCAGCGGTTTGAAAAGACCGCGCGAAATATGGTGTCGCTGTCGCGCTACTCCCGTGGCAACGCCATAAATGCCGAGTGGATAGACCGCTATCTGAACGAGGCCCGTTCATACGGACTTATTTCAGTAAGGGCACATTTCAATGTGATAGCATGGAGCGAAGATGCCGATGAACTGCGCAGGGTCAAGAACGATGTCGGGAGCCAGCTTGCGGTAATGGGGTGTATGCCACGGCACAACACCATAGACTGCCCGACACTCTACTGGGCGGCGATACCGGGCAATGAGGCTGATTTTCCTGCCGAGGAAAGTTTCTACACATTTCTTGAACCTGCTATCTGCTTCTTCACGGCGGAAACTAACTACCGTTCCTCCTTGTCGCCATTCGGCATAAAGATGGTTGACAGGCTTACGGGTAAGCCGCTGCACCTTGACATATCCGATGAGCCTATGAAACGTGGTATAACTACAAACCGCAACAAATTCATTCTTGGCCCGTCGGGTAGCGGAAAATCCTTTTTCACCAACCACATGGTAAGGCAGTATTATGAACAGGGCACCCACATAGTGCTGATTGACACCGGCAATTCCTACGAAGGACTGTGCGGACTTATCAACCGCAAGACCCGTGGCAAAGACGGCATATATCTGACTTACGATGAGAACGATCCGATTTCATTCAATCCGTTCTATACCGAAGACGGGGTGTTTGACATCGAAAAGAAAGAGAGTATCAAGACGCTCCTTCTAACACTCTGGAAGAAAGGCAACGAGGAGGCGTCCCGTGGCGAGGAAAATGCCATCTCCACAGCTCTGTCGCTGTTCATTGACCGAATGAAAGCCGATGAATCCGTTGTGCCGTCGTTCAACTCTTTCTATGAATATGTGCGCGGCGATTACCGCCGGATACTTGCCGAAAAAAAGTATCGTGAAAAGGACTTTGACATTGACAGTTTCCTGAACGTGCTTGAGCCGTATTACAAAGGCGGCGAATATGACTACCTGCTGAACTCCGATAAGCAGATAGACCTGCTCAACCGCCGTTTTATCGTCTTTGAGATTGACAAGCTGAAAGACCACCCGATTCTGTTCCCGGTGACTACAATCATAATCATGGAGCTTTTCATCAACAAAATGCGCCGTCTGAAAGGTGTGCGCAAGATGATTCTGATTGAGGAAGCGTGGAAAGCCATAGCATCATCGAATATGGCTTCCTATGTGAAATACCTCTACAAGACCGTCCGCAAGTATTTCGGCGAGGCCGTGGTTGTGACACAGGAGGTTGACGACATAATATCGTCGCCCATTGTCAAGGATTCAATCATAAACAACTCCGACTGCAAGATACTGCTCGACCAGCGAAAGTATATGAACAAGTTCGACCAGATCCAGTCGTTGCTCGGACTTACCGATAAGGAAAAGGCACAGATACTGTCCATCAACCTCGCCAACAATCCCAACCGCCTTTATAAAGAGGTATGGATCGGACTTGGCGGTACACAGTCTGCCGTCTATGCCACGGAGGTATCTCCGCAGGAGTATCTTGCCTATACCACCGAGGAAACGGAGAAGATCGAGGTGCTGCGCCTTGCCGATACCCTGGGCGGAGATATTGAAACGGCAATCAAGAGGCTTGCGGAAGAAAGGAACAACAAACAGTAATAAGAAAATGAAATGCCTGAAACAGATTCTGAAAATCATCATGGGCGTGATATTCGCGGTTCTCCTTGTCTATTACGCCGTGGCGAAGATGATAATCACATTCGCCAGAAGCATACGATAAAACCATAACGACCACAAAATCCAAAATAAAATGACTGAAAAAAGAAACAAAACCAGATGGCTGCTGCCGCTTTTCCTCCTTTGCCTGATGCTCGGCACCGGAAAAGCAAAAGCGCAATGGACGGTAATTGACCCGTCAAACATCGCGCAGAGCATCGTAAACAACTCAAAATCACTCGTGCAGGAATCGCAGACGGCCACGCACATGGTGAAAAACTTTCAGGAAACCGTCAAGATTTACCAGCAGGCGAAGAAATATTACGATGCTCTCCAATCGGTGAACAACCTCGTCCGCGATGCCCGCAAGGTGCAGCAGACAATCCTGATGCTCGGCAATATTTCCGGCTACTATGTGAACAACTTTCAGAAGATGCTCACTGACCCCAATTTCACCTCGGCTGAACTGTCGGCCATCGCCTCCGGCTATACCCGTATTCTTGAAGAAGCCAACGGTGTATTGGGCGAATTGAAGAATGTGGTGAACATAACCACCCTGTCGATGACCGACAAAGACCGCATGGACGTGGTGGACGATTGCTACAAGGAGATGAAACGCTTGAAGAATCTCACCGCCTACTACACCAATAAGAATATAAGTGTGTCATATCTCCGTGCGCAGAAGAAAGCCGACACCAAGCGGGTGGTGGCTCTCTACGGTGACGGAAGTGAAAAGTATTGGTGATGCCTATGCTCTGTTCAATAGATTTCAACAACCTGCACACCATACTGCGGTCGCTCTACGATGAGATGATGCCGCTGTGCGAGAATATGTCGGGTGTGGCGCAGGGGATAGCCGGATTAGGCGCCCTGTTCTTCGTTGCCTACCGTATATGGCAAGCGCTGGCACGGGCCGAGCCTATTGATGTGTTCCCGCTGTTGCGTCCTTTCGTGATAGGATTCTGCATAATGTTTTTCCCGACGGTAGTTCTGGGCACAATCAATTCCGTAATGTCACCGATTGTGCAAGGAACGGCAAGTATGCTCGAAGGGCAGACGCTCGACATGCAGAAATACCGCGAGGAAAAAGACCGTCTGGAATATGAGGCCATGATGCGCGACCCGTCAACAGCCTACCTTGTTGACGATGCCGAGTTTGACAGGCAGATTGATGAGTTGGGCGTTACCGAGGTAGGCACCGCCGCCGGAATGTATATCGAGCGTGGAATGTACAAAATGAAAAAGGCGATTTCCAACTTTTTCCGTGAGCTGCTTGAAATGCTGTTCCAAGCCGCATCGCTCACAATCGACACCATACGCACATTCTTCCTTATAGTGCTGGCGATACTCGGCCCCATAAGTTTTGCGATCTCCGTCTGGGACGGATTCCAGAATACCCTCGTACAATGGATATGCCGTTACATTCAGACTTACCTGTGGCTCCCGGTCGCAGACCTTTTCAGCACGATACTCGCCAAGATACAGGTTCTGATGTTGCAGAACGACATTTCAGAGCTGACAAACAACCCGAATGTCAATCTTGACAGCTCAAATACCTGCTATATACTATTTATGATAATCGGCATTGTGGGGTATTTCACAATCCCCACGGTATCCAACTGGATTATTCAGGCCGGAGGCATGGGCAGCTATAACCGTGCGGTCAACAATACTGCGATGCAGGCCGGGTCATTGGCCGGCAGTGTCGGCGGAGCGGTAGCCGGAAATGTAGCAGGCAGAGCCGGAAAGTTATTGAAATGACAATTAAACACTGATTAAATGGAGTTCAAATCATTAAAGAATATCGAAACATCATTCCGGCAGATAAGGCTGTTCGGAATAGTCATGGTGAGCCTTTGCTCACTGGTGGCAATATTATCGGTGGTTTTCTCGCTGCGGTTTGCAGAGAAACAGCGTGAAAAGATTTATGTCCTTGACAACGGCAAGTCGCTTATGCTTGCCCTGTCGCAGGATATGAGCCAGAACCGTCCGGCAGAGGCACGGGAGCATGTCAGACGCTTTCACGAACTGTTCTTTACACTCTCACCCGACAAATCGGCAATAGAGCATAACATCAACCGCGCCCTGATTCTCGCCGATAAGAGCGCCTACAACTATTATTCCGATTTTACCGAAAAGGGATATTATAACCGAGTGATAGCCGGAAACATCAACCAAGTCGCGCAGGTTGACAGCGTGGTATGCGATTTCAACCAATACCCGTACATCGCCAAGACATACGCACGTCAGTTGATTATACGCCAAAGCAATGTGACGGAACGTACATTGGTGACAGTGTGCAAGCTGCTCAACTCGTCGCGCTCCGATGACAATCCCAACGGATTCACGATAGAAGGTTTCACTATCCTTGAAAACAAGGATATAAGAACCGTAAAACGATAAATCACTAAATCCAAGTCATAATGAGAAAAATGAAAATTATTCCCGACGGTGTGCGCCATGCCTTGAACGAAGCGGTGCATATCCCCAAGAGCCGCATGAAAGTGTGGCTAAAAAACAAGTGTGACGCACTCGACCGGAAGCAGCGTTTTCGCGTGGTGGCTGTCGCATTTACCGTCTTCATGCTGACGACGCTCTACATTTTCGGCAACGCCTGTTACCGTATTGGCAAGGGCGATGCGGCGAAATACAGGATTGAGCATATAAAAACGCTTGACATTCCGCAAAGTGTAAAATCCGACAACCTAACACCGATAGCCGATGAACTTTGATTTTTTTAAGCGAGGGAGCAGCGCAGAGCGCAAACCCTTGACGGAAGCGCAGAAACAATGGCGCAAGAAATATCTGATTGTGTTTCCGGCATTGTTCATTTCATTTCTCGGCTGTCTGTGGCTTATCTTCGGCGGCGCACTTTCGGAAGAAAGCACCGATACGGGTAAGGCCAATATGGAGCTGCCCGACGGATCCAGCGACGGTATAGAAGGCAACAAGACAAAACTGATGGAGGAACAGGCGGCACAGGACGCCAAGCAACGGCAGAACGTGAATATATCGCTGTTCGATTCAGCCAACGGCCAATCGTCCGACCTGAACCTTGCCGTCCAGCCCGATACGGTTGCTCCCGACAATCAAGCCATACAAACATCAGCAACCACCTACCAAGAGGTGCAGGCGTCACTCGATGATTTCTTTATTCCGGAGAATACCGAGGCATCACAGATGGCAGAGTTACAGGCGAGGATTGACGAGCTTGAAGCGCAGAACGCTATGGCACAGCAACCGCAGCAGCCGGATCAGATGGAAATGCTTGAACGCTCCTATCAACTTGCCGCGCAATATATGGGCAATGGCAGTGGTGGCGGTCATCAGACGCCGCCACAACCGGAGGAAAAAGGTAAACGCAATGTCCAACCCGTGGCACAAGTCAGCCGCAATGTGGTGTCCTCGCTCAATTCTTCTTCCGCCGGCCGTGGTTTCAATACCTCGGTAGGAGTTAAATCGGTAGCAACCAAAAACACAATTTCCGCAGTCGTCGCCGGAAATCAAAGCGTGATTGACGGTGAAAGTGTAAAATTGAGGACTACCGAGCCGATGTGGATTGGCAACCGCCTTATCCCACGCAATACCACTATCGTGGGGAGTGGTCGTGTTCAGGGAGAACGCCTTGAAATTGAGATAACATCAATCAAGTGCGAAGGCTCAATCTACGATGTCGAGTTGCAGGTATATGATTCCGACGGTCAGGAGGGTATCAATATCCCTCAGTCAATGGAGAGTGACGCTCTACATGAGATAGGGGCAAATATGGGCAACACTATGGGCAGTTCAATCAACATTTCCATCAATACAGGAGCGCAGATAGCATCCGATGTCGGGCGCGGACTGATAAACGGCGTGTCACAATACCTCACAAAGAAGATGCGAACCGTCAAAGTACACCTCAAAGCCGGATACCGCGTGATGCTCCACCAGCCGGAAGATCAATAATAACATCAACAACAAACCCACTAAATCCAAATTAAAGATGAAATTGAAAACAGTTATTCTTTCCGCCATTGCCGTAATAGGTATGGCAATCCCGGCTTTTGCCAAAGGCAAGACAGCCAAAAACACCGATAACAACGTGTCGTCTGACACTGAAACGGTCGCCGAACACGACATGAACGTGTACGGTGCGAACTACACCGACGGCGACAAATTTGACGGTCTTACCCGTAAAGTCGGCTTTGACCGCATGATACCGCCTCACGCACTGGAAGTTGCGTATGAGAAAACGACGCACATCATCTTCCCTTCGGAGGTTGTCTATGTTGACCTCGGCAATGAGAACCTCGTCGCCGGACTTGCCGACGGTGCAAAGAACGTGCTGCGTGTCAAATCGGCTTTCAAGTCGTTCAAGACTGAAACAAACCTTTCGGTAATTACCGAAGATGGCAGCTACTATTCATTCAACGTGAAATTCGCCAAAGAGCCGCTGTTGCTCAACATCGAGATGACCGACTTTCTCCATGACGGTGAGGCAGTGAACCGCCCCAACAACGCGCAGGAGATCTATCTGGAAAAACTCGGTCAGGAGTCGCCTATGCTTGTAAAGCTGATTATGAAATCTATCTACAAGCAGAACAAGCGCGAAATCAAGCATATCGGCAGCAAGCGTTTCGGTGTCCAGTTCCTTCTCAAATCAATCTACACCAACAATGGTTTGCTCTATTTCCACACCGAACTGAAGAACACATCAAACATCGCTTTCGACATTGATTTTGTGTCGTTCAAGATTGTGGACAAGAAAGTTATCAAACGGACAGCCATGCAGGAACAGGTACTTGAACCGCTCCGCGCCCAGAACTATGTGACTGTCGTACACGGCAAATCATCTGAAAGAACCGTGTTCGCTTTGGAGAAATTCACAATTCCTGACGACAAGCAGCTCGTTATAGAGGTCGCCGAAAAGGAAGGCGGTCGCCACCAGTCTTTCGTGGTGGAGAACGAGGATATTGTGAGAGCCAATGTAATTGACGAACTTTCAATCCAGTAACCAATGAGAAAAGCGATAATTCTTTTCGCTGCCATGCTTGCCCTTTTCACAGGACAGGCAATGGCCCAGCGATGCCTCCCCGGAATGTCAGCCGTGGAAATAAAGGCGAATATGGCAGACGGTTTTTATACCGGCAACTCCCGCAACTGCGGCTATTCTTTCGGAGTATATTACTCCGTGTTCAAGGGTAACGCCAACACATGGACTTTCGGCGGAGAGTATCTCCAGACTTACAAACCATACGGAGATAAAGGTCGTATCCCCGTGGCGGAGTTCACCGGCGAGGTCGGCTACAACCTACACCTGTTGAGCGACTACTCGCAGACTTTCCACCTCTATGGTGGCGTGTCGGCTCTCGGTGGATATGAAACGGTAAACTGGGGAAAGTCGGTATTGTCCGACGGATCCACGCTCCACAACGGCGATGCCTTCATATATGGCGGCGCACTCACAGTTCAGGCAGACTTCTACCTCTCCGATAAAATAGCCTTGACTGCCAATGTGAAGGAGCGGTTTGTGTTCGGTAATTCAACGGGCCATTTCCATACACAGTATGGTGTCGGTGTCAAATTCATAATCGAATGAGCCTATGCCGATGATAATTGACCTTGACCCCAAGAAAGTGCCGTTAACGGAGTTTATGAAAGCTCTTGGTTATGACAGCCCGGTGGCGGCAGACGGTGTGTTGAGAACATATAATGCGCCCTACGATGACCGGCATGAGCCTACAATGGTTATCAATATTGAAACAAACCTTTGGCGCGATACAAAATCAGGCGCCAGCGGTGGAATCTATGACCTTGCTTATGAAATGACAGGTTCGTGCAACCGTTCAGAACTGCTGCTGTATATAGCAACGCAGCTGTCGGCTACACGCAAAATCAATGTGCGCCATGAGCCAGACCCGCCGATGCGCCAGTTGCCGCCATTACCAAAGGCAACGCCGGATAAGCCCAAACGCAGGTTCAAACTCTTTTAGCTATGGATATATCCGAACTGAAAGCTATCCCAATCGCTGAATTTCTTCAGCGGTTGGGGCATACTCCGGCGGCGAAACGTGGACACGAATGGACTTATTTCGCCCCATACCGTCAGGAACATAAGCCATCTTTCCGGCTGAACACCGAAAAGAATCTGTTCTATGATTTCGGCACGGGTGTCGGTGGCGATATTTTCACCCTTGCCGGAGAAATAATCGGCACAAGCGATTTCAAGCAGCAGGCAAAATACATCGCTGACAATGCTGATGTTCAGATGCCGATGGTTGAGCATCCGGTTTTCCGCTCAATTCCTGATGAGCCTGTATTTGAAGATGTGGAGGTACGTGAACTGACAAACCGATTTCTGCTCGGCTATCTCAAATCCCGTGGTATCAGCGAGGAAAACGCGAAAGCGCACTGTGATGAGATTGGCTATTACCTTCACGGTAAGCCATATTACGCAGTCGGCTTTCCTAATATCTCCGGCGGCTTTGAGATACGCAACAAGTTTTTCAAGGGGTGCATACCTCCAAAAGATGTAAGCCTTGTGGCGGGCAATCCCGCTATATGCTGTATCTATGAAGGGTTTATAGACTGCCTTTCAGCGATACAGCTCGGTGAACAGCGTGAAGAAACGGCGCTGGTTCTCAATTCCGTGTCAAACATTCATCGTGCATACCGTCATCTTGACAGCTTCGCAACAATACGATGCTATCTTGATAATGACGAGGCCGGACGCAATGCGTTAGGCAAGCTGCGTGATAGATATGGAGATAGAATATCCGACCGTTCAACGCTTTATGCCGGGTACAACGATGTGAACGATTACCTGCAATCTTTCCAACTAAAGAAAACCACTAAATCCAAACTCAAACTTTGATACAATTATGACTACAATTTTCAATAAGATTGGCGCAATGCGCCTTACTCCCCGCCGATTCTTTCTCGATGCCTCGAAAGCGTTTCGCGATAACTTCGGCTTTATGGCTCTCGTTGCCGCAATCCTCACCGCCGTTTGTTTTTCGTCGTGTTCTGACGATCTCGATGTGCAACAGTCTTACCCCTTCACGGTGGAGGTAATGCCTTACGCTGAAAAGATAGTCAAGGGGCAGACCGTTGAATTGCGCTTTGAGATCCAGCCGGAAGGCAACTACACCAACACCCTCTACACAATCCGCTATTTCCAGTATGACGGTGAGGGAACCCTCAAACTCGTTGACAGCCCGGTGCTGGTTAACAATGACCGAGTGTTGCTCGAAAGCAAGACATTCCGCCTGAACTACACAGCAAAATCTTCCGATGCACATAAATTCCTCGTGGTCGTGGAAGATAATTTCGGCACAACCCCGTGGGAGCAGACCTTTGAGTTCAACGGGAAAAGCGAAAGCGACGATGACGGCGGGGTTACAATCCAGCCCATCAATCCCGGAACATTAACCCCGATTGTACGATGAAAAAGCTGCTGTTCTTCTTTGTGGCGTTGCTGACCCTTGTGGCAGCAACGCCCGCCCATGCCGCAAAGCGTAGCATTATGGAGTTGCCGTTATTTGAGCGGGCAGTATTGATAATCAAGAAATTTGAAACGATGCACCACCCGAAACATTGGCCCTACATCGGCTACGGTCATTGCGTACAGCCGGGAGAGCCATATCGCCGAGGTGTGCAACTGACCGAGGCACAAGCCGACGCACTACTGCGCAAAGACCTCCGCAAATTCTGCGCCCTTTACTCCCAATATGGCAAAGACAGTGTATTGTTAGGAGCATTAGCCTATAACTGCGGCCCCGGAGTTGTCAATAAATCCTCAATCCTGAAAAAACTCCGCCGAGGCGACCGAAACATCTTCAAGGAATACACCGCCCACTGCCGATACAAAGGTAAATTCCACAAGCAACTCCACCAACGCCGAATGACAGAGATTACCTTATTATTTATTAAGTAATGGAATGAAACATAACATAGCCGATATTTCATAACAATATCGGCTACGTTAATTATTGTTGTATCATTAAATTTTTGTAACTTTGTAATATATCTGCTTCAATTTATGGTAAAACACTTCACATATAGGAATATGCAAAAGGTCACCCCAAAGGGTGACCAGTGCTGTAAGTATCCTTGTAGTGTTTCCGGAAAGCAGGATACTATGTCCTTCAGGACGATATTTTGTGAGAGGTTGCCGAAGCTGAATTTTGGACTTAAAGTCCGTCCAAGTTCAATGCCCTTGTCCGTCCTCTATTCCGTAGGTTTGAAGACCCCATATTTGGTTCCTTCAGACCAAATTCATTATTTAACGTCGCTATCCTCCTTAGTTCGACGGTATTGCAAAGTTAGTGAATATGCGTGAATTAAAAAAGCCATTAACTGAATTTCTTCAGGGGAAAAATCTCTTGAAGGTTACATCGATAAATTTACAAGGAGAAAATCTCTCTGCCATACCGGACATTGTATTTAAGTGCAAGAATTTAAGGAAGTTAAATCTATCAAACAATCAACTCGTTACAATTCCACAAGAGATTACATGCCTAAAGAAACTCAAAGTGTTGAATTTGAGATCCAATCGCATAACCCAAATACATGCGTGGATTGGAAAAATGAAAGCTCTAAAGACATTAGATGTTAGTCATAATCAAATTAAAACTTTACCTCAACAAATTCAGTTTATAAATTTAGAAAGACTTATAGCATCACATAATTTAATTACTACAATAGATGGAATAGTCATTCCATCTATAAAATATTTGGTTATCTCTCACAACAAAATTGAGAAACTATCACTCCACCCTTTGTTTATCAATCTGTCGCATTTATGGATAAACGGAAATCCTTGTGAGACGCAGATTCGTTCAATTATGAGCAATATTCGTTCTATAAGAAAGGTTTATCCGAAAGTGAGTGTAATTCAAGAAGATAAAACTCAAAACATAAGTAATGATATGCAGAAGCATAGAATCTTTATCAGCTATTCTCATGAAGATAAAAAATGGCTTGATACAGTAACTCTTTCTCTAAAAACAATATCGAATACTATTGGAGGAATTGATGTATGGGCGGACACCAGAATTAAAACTGGCGATAAGTGGAAAGATGAGATTGAAGCTGCGTTACAAAGTTGTGGTGTCGCAATACTGTTGGTTTCACCCAATTTTGTAGCATCTGACTTTATAATTAATAACGAATTGCCACCTATTTTGAAAAAGGCAGCTGCTAATGGTACACACATATTTCCAATATGCGTGCGAAAAATTAGCAATGTTGTTTTTAGAAATTCTAAACTCAGTGATTTTCAGTTCCTTAATTCACCAACTCAGCCATTAAATAATTGCGCTGAAGCTGAAATAGATAATTATATGTGTAAATTATTAGATGAAATCAGCGATAAATTGGGATTATCAGAATAATATGAACTCCAGCCGCCTGTGGCGGCCGAAATTTTAACAAAATCAGTGGCGCAACTCTATCACAGGGTCGCGCCACTTGTCATATTACAATGATTCGGTAAAAATTACCGAAGTAGGTGAAACTTAAGTTAATATGTCGAATTATCAAATACAAATGAATCGCCAAAGCGTTCATTATAAAAATCTTAGCGTATGAACGTATTGGCGATTCTCAAAGACTTCACCTTTCGGTGTAAGTCGGCATTTGAAAATACTACAACCAAGATGAGCAAAAGGTTCCTCAACTGGCTGATTTTAACAATACGCACTGTAGCGTTGATTCCGGGCAAAGTCAATTTTACCCGGCTGTCGCGCTATGGCGGTCGTACAGCCAAGACCTTTGCTTCCAATTTCAAAACATCCGTAGACTGGATGAAAGTCAACATAGGTATGGCGCAGGATTGTTTTGGGCCGGCCGATGACATGGCAGTGGCAATCGATCCGTCGTTCATTTCAAAAGCAGGCAGACTGACGTATGGCATAGGCCGTTTCTGGTCAGGGGTGGCACAACGTGTGAAACGCGGTCTGGAGATAATGGCAATTGGGGCAATAAGTCTGAGTAAACATACATGCGTGATGCTCGGTGCTGTCCAGTCTCCGAACTTCAGGACTCTTGAATCCGAGAAACAAATGTCAATGCTTGACTGGTATGTGGCACTTGTCAGGTCAAAGGCGGCAGAGCTGCTCTCACTGACGGATATTCTGGTTGCCGATGCCTTTTTCTCCAAATATGAGTTTGTAAATGAGGTGATTGGCATGGGATTCCGGTTTGTCGGGAGATTACGTGCCAATTCATATCTCAGGTATCTGGCCATACCGGATTCCTCCGCCCCGCGAAGACGCGGCAGAAAGAAAAAGTATGGAGAGAAAGTGGATTTCTCAACTCTTGATATGTCCGTGTTCACTTCATTCATATATGAGGATTCCAAAGGAATCAAAACCCGATGTCACACGGCGGTCGTACATTCGAGGGCATTGAAACGCGACATCCGTATCGTGGTCTGTCCGGTTGAAAACGGAGAGCCTCTTCTTTACTTCTCTACCGACACCGACATGAGGCCTGAAAAGATCATCGGTTTCTACCGCACCCGCTTTCAGATTGAGTTCGGTATACGCGATGCCAAGCAGTTTACCGGACTTCAGTCACAGCAGACCCGCGACAGGAAGCGGCTTGACTTTGCGTTCAATCTTTCCTTCACAGCCCTCAATGTCTGCAAAGAGGTCATAAGGAAGGATTATCCGGATCTTTCGGTAGCGCAGTTCAAACGGCTTATGTTTGAATCTTATCTCGCCTCAACAATTATTTCGACTTGCGGAAAATCTCCGCATATCAAAATAATTCAGAAAATAAATCATCGGTTGGCTCAGTTAGCGGCTTAGCCAAGGATGAACAACCTCAAATTTTACCGAATCATTGATATTACGATTTGGCAAATAATGTTTTTATATATAAAGGTGCATACCGGTTACATCTGAAAAGATGTCCTCAAGCATATCGCAATAGACACCTTCATAGGTCTTGATGTCCTTGATTTTGACCTCAAATGTCTTTCGGCTGAACGATTGGCGGTAGAACCGCATATTGTAGAGGTCTGCGCCTGCGTCATAGATGATTTCAAGGCGATTAGCCGATGTCTTGTTACGGCTAAGGCTCATTCTCAATCCGTTGCCGAGATTGATAAAGTCGTGACTTCCGGTCATTACCACAAACCGCTTTCCTCCGATTTGTTGGAGTATGGTTGCTGCTATCTGATTGTCCATAGTGCTTTATTTTTGAGTGTTATGTTTTTTGTTAAGCCATTCATCACGCTTGCGTCTGCACTCGGCGAGTGTGGGAGCTACACAAGAGAACAGCCCGTTGTCGGTATCTCGGTAGTCGTACATCACACGGCTTATCCGCTTGCCACGATGGGCAGAGTAGAAAGTTTCGTATTGTTCAGTACCGGGAGCTGTGGTTGTACTCACTCCGTTGGCCATCATTTTCGTTGCCATATTCATTAGTGTTTTAGAAATTTACAATCATCATTCGTTGGTCGAAGGTCTTGGCGGTATTGCTGACAAGGCGTTGTTTTACCCAAAAGTGGTGTTTGCCATAACCATATAGGAAATACTTGTTGAGGTCGGTACGCTCGGCGCATACGGCTACGGTTTCCCTCAATTCGGTTTCATTGCGTGTCAGCAATATGCGGTTTATGAGGTCTAACACAACCGCTCTTATCTTATCGTCAAAGTCAAAAATCAGACTTTCTATTATCACGTTCATTTCTTGTGGGGTTTTGTGACCTGCGCCATTACTGACGCAGGTCGGATTAAACATTTAGGCGGTCATTCTCTCACGGATTAACTTGGCGTTGCTGTTGACAAGGTTGATAATGCGGTCGTGGTATTCAGTGTCCTTGTTGTATTTGCCGTGGCACTGCACCACTTTGAGGGTACGCAAGTCAATCTCAACAGTTTCAACTATCTGTCCGTCAATTCTTGCTGAAAGTATTAGAGTGTTTTCCTTGCGGTAATATCCCGCTCCAAACACGCAGATGTCCTGCTGTTTCCCTTCTTCATAGTATTCTTCTATGCTTTCAAGCACCTTTATTGTCAACTCGTTGTCGGTTATTACTAATCCGAAGAACTTGGATTTTAAGGCAATGAACGTATCTTCATTTTCCTTTTCTTTGAGTAACCTCTGTTGCTCACGTTCACGCCTTTCTATTTCGTTTTGTCGCATTCTTTCTGCGACTTCCTTTGCTCGTTTGGCATTGATGCGTCGTGT
The DNA here is from genome assembly GCF_013373675.1 of Bacteroides sp. L10-4. Taxonomy (NCBI): domain Bacteria; kingdom Pseudomonadati; phylum Bacteroidota; class Bacteroidia; order Bacteroidales; family Bacteroidaceae; genus Bacteroides; species Bacteroides sp. L10-4. The sequence goes on along the minus strand of NZ_JABXJH010000024.1, from coordinate 14,008 downwards.
TATCACATCGTGCGCGCCTTTGAGGTCTTGGGGACAGATGTTTTTGGGATTGCGAATATCCTCACCCAAATCGTTTAGCATACGGATATAGTCACACCACATTGAAATGTTGTTGAGAGTATATCCGTGACGCTTTGCAATTTTGTAGGAGTTCCAACAGATGTCACAGGTGCGCGGATTGGTGAGAAAGTATTTCATTATATCAACATCTCCAGCCTTCATCATAGTTTCAGCCATTGGATTGGAGAGTAACACGGCAATAAGACGGATTGGGTTGATGTCATAAAACTTGCCATCAAAGCCGTTGCGGATTACTTGCGGTAGCACTTTGTAACGGGGATACATCAACGCTTGTGCGCTCACATAGTCGTATGTGTCGGAGTTTGAGCGTACCTCCAGAGAGCTATCCCATACCCAAAGGTCGTAATACATAAATCCCATACCCCTGCGGAGTGCCACGACTGTAGATGTTCCATTTGGTGCTATCCATTGCTGCATAACCTCCAAAAGATAGAAACGGCAGGGTTCTCCCTTACGGCTCTCAAACTTAGCCATAGCCACACGATATAATTGATAACCTCGGCATGTAGTAAGATAACCGATATATGAAATTCGCTTGTAGGTGCGCTTGCGTGTTTCCTCTACTTTGAGTTCCGCTCCGCAGTGCGGACAATGGCAACCGAAAAGTGTGTCGGAAATTGTGCTGTCATCGCTGTGCCATTCGTGACCGCAATCGGGGCAGGTAATATTACCTTTCTTGGTGCGATAGGCGATATGTTCCATACCATTCTTATATGCCCATTCTGTTTGAGCCGGAGTAAGTTTGGGCAGAGTTGCTGATAGTTTTGCAACCTCTTTCTGTATCTTGGTCTTGGGTTTCATAGCAGTGCGGTGTTAAAAGTCAAAAAGACTGGGTTGAACATCTTGGGGTTTCTTTTCGGTGGCTTTCTTGGGTTGGATAGGCTTGCGCAGTTTTGCCATTTCTTCCTGTCGCAGACGCTCTATTGCGTCCTGTCGTGCCTGTTCCTTTTCTTCCTCGGTCAACTCTACCGTATGGTTTACCACCATTTGGCAGTTGATAGGTTTGCCCACCTCTATTTCATTTTCCTCGTAGTAGTGGATAGCCATTCCGAATATTTCATCATCGGCAAAGCCGTTGCAACCGCTTTTCTGCACCTCGTTGATTATGTAGGTCACGCAGTCTTCCACCGATTTTGAGGGATTGGAGAATTTGACAGCGAAAAGTGCGTCATTCTCTGCACGTTTTTCAAGATACTCGCGGATAGTGTCCTCAAATGCCACTGACCCTTTGTTTTGTCTGTTGCTTGCCATAGTCGTAATATTTTAGATGTGTATCAGAATGTTGCCAATATGATTTCCTCTCGGTAGGCGTTATGTTCCTCTGCGAACAGCCAACTTATGAACAGCTTGCGCCCTGCGGGTTTCAGCTCTCGGTATAGCTGACGGAAAAAAGAGATGTTGCCGTTGAGATAGGTTTCCACCATATACTCAAATATGTTGTCAACTCCGTAATACTTGGATTGCTGAACGAATGTCTTGCCGTGTCTTTTAGTTGTTGCCATAATCGTATGTTTTAGAGAGTTAGTAACCAATAGAGTGCTGCAAAGAGAGTGAGGATAGCAATGAGCCAGCCTACACCTCGGTATATGGGTTTGAACACCGCCCACATCAGCAGACCTATTATTGCCCCGATGATGATTGCAACCACTTTCGCCACCTTTGCAACGCCCTTGATTATGCGGTATTGATAGGAGGTTTGGTGAGCTTTGCCTCGACTAAAAATATTTTTATGTTGTCTTTTGGCTTTCATATCGGTGGGTGCTTTTTTTTAACTATCATGCGTCTAATGACAGTGTGGTAGTTTGAGTTGCTCGACGCTAAAAAGGCGTGTGTCGGCACAGGGAGCTGTTCGGGGCAGGACGGAACAAATACTACATCGCAGATGTGGAGATTTTTCCGGCATGGCACGAATGGCACCCAGACACACGTTAACACTGGCGAGCAACTCCAACTTTACCCACTGCCCAAAGGCGTATGAATAAAAAATGGCACCCCCGATATATCAGGAAAGCCAAACGACAACATCTAAATCCCCCTTGCCATTCCGTTGTGAATGGCAACAGTATTAGAAAAGAAAATGATGTGCAACTACAAGAAGAATGGTGCGGCACTTGCTGACGCACGTTTCTTCCAACTGTTGCACCTGCAATCGGAAAGTGTTACGGCGGTGAAAGTCAATACAGGCAAAGGCGTTGAGAAATCGGGTGAAAGCAGGTCAGTCGGGAGGAACTAACGGCCGTCACCGGGCGAAGATCCTTACGGCGCCGCAGAGAACCGAATTTCAGCCTTTGCCCATAGCCGTACAGCGGTCAATGGACATCAGGCGCAGCCCGTTGTCTTTTGACGGCTATACGGCGACAACTCCCGCCGCCGTAACTCTTTCCGATACCCCATAAATAGCCGGCAGAATTAAATATTTGAGAATTTTTCTCACATAACAAACTCTGGATGAAATTTTATTGTTATCTTTGCAGAAAATCACGATAGAGTATGTTAGTCAACTTTACATTCAAAAATTTCAGATCATTCAGAGATGAAATGACTTTAAGCATGGAGGCTGCTTCAATTCAGGAGCTGTCCGAAGCCGTAGTAAAGTCTTGTGATGAGGAATTGCTCCCTGTCGCCGTGATGTACGGGGCAAACTCAAGCGGTAAAAGCAATGTGTTGAAAGCATTGAAAGCTATGCGTGATGTGCTTCTCAACTCGGTCAAACTCAATCCTAAGGATAAACTTGATGCAGAACCATTCTGCCTTGACCTCACATCGGCGGAACAACCCACATCCTTTGAAATTCAGTTCACTCTGAACGGCTCCAAATTCAGATATGGCTTTGATTATACCGCCAATGAAATCCTTGCCGAATGGCTTTATGAAAAGCGTGTGGGCGAAAGAGAATTTGAACTGTTTTTGAGAAGCGGAAATGAGTTCAAAATCTCCAAGACACGTTTTGCAGAAGGTAACGGCAAACAAGATGCTACGCCTTCAAACCGTTTGTTCGTGTCGCTCGTGGCACAACTTAACGGAAAACTGTCGCAATCAATTCTTGATTGGTTTTCGAGCATCGAGTATATTTCCGGAATGGACGGAAAAGAATATGCCGGCAAAACATTGGAAATGTTGTTCCTGAACCAGCAAGGAGCAACCGAGATCAAACAACTTTTCACTGAAACAAACTTAGGATTCAATGAACTGGATATAGAGTTGGATGATTCAGTTGCTATGAAGATGAAGGCAGAAAGTGTCCATAATCTTTATGATGCAGACGGGACAATGGTAGGTGTCCGGACTTTCTCCACCGACAAGATGGAATCAGAAGGCACAAAGAAGATGATTGAAATTGCAGGACCACTTGTCGATGCAATTCTTTCAGGTAAAATCCTTGTGGTTGACGAGCTTGATGCAAAACTCCACCCGTTCCTTACACGCAAAATCATCGGGCTGTTCATGGACAGGGAGATTAACCGCAACGGAGCGCAACTTATCTTTGCGACACACGACACAAATCTGCTCAATCTCCAATATCTGCGCCGCGATCAGATCTGGTTTACCGAAAAGGATAAAACCGATTCAACTGAATTGTATTCACTGGTTGAATTCCGTGATGATGCCGGAAACAAGGTGCGCAATGACCGCAATATTGAAAAGGATTATATCAATGGACGATACGGTGCAATACCTTTTATGAGTTGAGAATATGGGACAGCCGCCAAAATCAAAAATCGAGCAACTCAAAAGGGAGAAGCGCGAGGCAAAGGCCGCCAAAAAGCGTAAAATTGCCACGAGAGATAAGATTGTGCGTTTCCTTGTAGTCTGCGAGGGAGAACGCACCGAACCTAATTATTTCAAGGAGCTTGTTAAAGACCGCTATTCAGAGGTACGTTCCGAAGAAATTGTAGGCGAAGGTCGTTCAACCTGCGCACTGGTAAAACGTGCTGCCGACATCAAGACACAGCTTGAACGCCAAAGGCAACTACCTTTCGACCGCGTTTGGGTAGTGTTTGACAAAGACGACTTTAATGATTTCAATGAAGCCATTCAGCTTGCATCAAGAAAAGGGATTTATCCGGCGTGGACTAACGAGGCGTTTGAGCTGTGGTATCTGTTGCATTTTGTCTATCTTGATGCCGCAATCTCCCGTGCAGACTACATAACCAAACTCGAAAACGAGATCCGTAAACATGACGGATATGCGAATTTCAAATACACGAAGAATGACCCTGGAATATATGCTTTGCTCCAAGCAATCGGCAATGAGAATCAGGCAAAGATAAACGCACAGAAATTGCGTAAATTCTTTGAACACTCTTTTGATTACAAAAGTCACAAGCCATGCACTACTGTTGATGTATTGGTTGATGAGCTTGAACACCCCGAAAGCATATTGCCCACGTTAGAATAGTCGGCTTAACGTAGATTTAACTATTGTGGTTAAATTTCTTAAAATGAACCTTTAAGGTTGGAATAGTGCCAAATATTCACTAATTTTGTAATAGGGTTTGGAAGCGTCCAAATCAGAGCAAGAAGAACAGTGTGCGCAGCAGTGCCAACATTCGTTACTAACTCGTTACTATTAAAATTTCGTCAATTATAACTAATTGATATAGCTATATTTGGAGCGTCAGGAACAAGTCCCTCCAGCTCCACAGTTAACGCTGATAACTAGCGTATTATACAAGAAACATCCAATTTTACATCCATAAATGTAAGATTGGGTATTGCTTTTTTCTTGTGGGTCTAAGGTCAAATTGAGAAAGACAAAAGGGAAAAAGAAGGGAAGAAATTTTATTTTCCCTTTCGTTCTTTTCCCTTAAAGCCTAACCAACATCGGCTCACAACTACTTCGGTTTAGTGCCGTATATATAAGGTACGGAGCTAAAGCGGAGCGACTATTTGCCGAAGATTTCCCGAAGTGCGTCAGCAAAGGTTTTGTTGCTTTCGCTTGGCATGTCGCTTATCGGCTGACGGTATTTCGAGCGGTAGAAGCTCATTTTGATGTCGAGGTTCGCAAGTATGCCATTAAGCCACTGTTCACGCTGAGGTGATTCAAGGGTATCAGCAAGACGACTGATAAGGTAGCACACCCGGACTTTCTCTCCATTGTTGATTTGGATTGGGTGTAAATTTGAGTGTAAATTGATGGCGTGGAAAAAATCAATGCTGTCCGTCTCAGCGAACTGCTCCCCATTGCAAACTTCATGTATATTAGCGATGAGACTTAAAGGGAAATAAGAAATCGCTTCCGGCTCTTCTTTCTTTGCGTCCTGCTCCTTTTGAGAATCCGAGTCAACATAATTTTCAACAACGGCAAGAAGCTGATTACATTTGAGGCTGATTCGTTCAAAAATATCGTTGCCGATATTTGACGTCATATTAATGATTGTCTTTCGTTCCTCGTTGATGGCATCCAATCTAACCTTTTCCTTGTCATATTCAGCTTTGAGCCTGTAATATCTTCGTTCAAGTACCGATATTTCACTTGGAGACATACTATTAAACGGTGTCATCTCATAGGAGTTGGAAGTCTCTATCAGATCTTTGTCTATTTTACGGAGTTTATATAGCTGTTCTTCTAATCTACATTCCACGCTTTGAAGGTCGTAGTCCCATAGCTGCGATAGCTTCATATCGTCAAGCAAGATATGATATGTTTTATAAGTGCCGATAACATTCTTCAAGCCAAATGATAGGCTATTGAGCATCAATGAGAATTTTTCGTGAGGTAAGTTCAGTATCGCAGAAATAGTCTCGTGCTCTATCGTTGTGCCATTAGGTATGGTGTCTCTAAACTCCACAAGAATATTCACATCTTCTTTGGATATACCTCTTCCTGCCACAATATTTGAGAATATCCGGCTAACACTCCCAACCTTGGGGATAATATGAGTCAGTGTTTCAAACTCGTTCATTTCATCTACGTTCTATATAAGTGTATAACGCTTCCAATCTCATAATGGTGCATTAATGCCCCCAAGAAAAGTCCATTATGGCACAAATCCTTCGGTGAAACTCAAAAGCACCTTCAAAGACAAATAAAATCACTCAAAGATAAGGGATTATCAAAGATAAATTAGTAATTTTGCAATTGAATATGGGGCAACCCATATCCAAGACATAGATAATCAGAAGCGTTATGCTTATCTTGTAAGTGAAAACGTAGGAAGTTTTCGACCGAGCAAGGATAGCATAGTGGTTCTCACGCATACAGCGTGGGCTACTATTGTTACATCTGCTCAAATGGTTTCCTACGACCTTCACTTAAGACGTGGCATAGTTGGCTCACGTTTCTGCATTATAAATCAATCTCTCTATTGAGCCATACGAGAAAGGAAGAAGTATGAAGCAAATAACCACAATTATTCTGTTGATTGCCTTGGTGTTCATTTCAAGTTGCAATAAGGATGAGCCAAAGTTTTCATCATCTGAAATTCAAAGAGCTCTTTTTGAAATGAAAGGCACGTATCATGGCGAAATGAGAGTTTCCTACTATCATGGTGAAACAATATCAGTAGGTAATGCGTGCAAGGCGGTTTCAAAAGATTCCTTGACAGTCAACATGGACTTGTCCTTAATGGCACAGTCTATTACAGATGAAGGGATTGCATCCCGACTTCGTGACATCGGAATAGTTCAAGTAAAAGCAGCTTATGAATTTTATCAAATGGATGAGCAAATATATAATTTCGTGTTGCATCCTAATGATGTGGTTTGTCCCGGTGGAGATGGTGCGCTCGAAACGGTAAAAATCGCTTTCGCTCAAAATTTTGGTGGCGATGCCGATTACTTTAATCATAGCATAATGTTCAATCTGTCTCCAACTGAGCTATGGGTAGGCGATAAGAAATACGAACAGTTTAAACAGCTTGTATATCATTTTGGAGGAACTTACGAATAACAAACACCATTTTCCATATGAAATCGCATTTTCTTAAGCTTCAATTCATCTTACTTGTCTCTCTTTTAATGTGTGCTTGCACTGACGATAACGAAGAAGGGAAAAAAGTAACTGATTATAGCGAATACACGCTCACGGTAGCATCTGTGAAACTACCCGGTGTTTTGACATCGAGTGGCAATAATATATTTGCTAACGTATATGCTGTTAAAAAAGATAACTCCAACGAGTGGGAAGCTCATGGCGATATTGCCAAGTTTGAATACGAAGAAGGATATGAATACCTAATACGTATCAGTAAAACGAGTTATCTGGATTATAGCATGGGAGACCCGGCATGGACTGAATACGAGCTATTGGAAGTTATATCGAAAGAACACAAGGACTCTGAGAATTTGCCTCCTCATTTCATCCCGAATTGGTATTTTGAAAAACATTGTTCGTATATTAATCCGGAATTTGCCTATGCCATTGACGCTGATAAAAAGGAGGACATTGAGAACGACCTTAAAACCGATGGTACATATAAATTTGGGGGATTGCGTTATTATATTACTATTTCCAATGTGAACAAATGGTTCTTGTTGGATGACGATATGCACACCGTTGGGCATGGCATTCTGATTAGGAAAAGTAAGGAACCAATGGAATTCCCTGAAACATATAAACTACTTCCGCCTGAAAGCAAGATTGCCGGATATGGAGAGTTCGTTTTTGTAAACGATGATACGGAAGACCCAATAATGCAATATGATGTGTTTATATCTGCTAACTCCCGAATGTATCAAACTATGGGTGTATGGTTATACAAAGATCTCACTGCATATTACCAAAGCAAATATCCGGAAGCCAACGTTAAGGCTGTTGCGATTCGCTACACTACGAAAATTGGTTCATAACGCATACCCTCGCCCTCTCTCAATCTTCCAATCATACCGACCTTCTGCAACATCGCCAACCTCATTGAGTGTATGGCGATGTTTTATTTCGTCAAATGGTTGCAAATGCTCCGCATAGTCACAGAGCCATGCACCTATTGCTTTCTGCTGCTCGGTGGTTTCTCCATAGGTCTGCATCACGTTCTTGATGTCGGCGGCTTCGGAGGGGGAAAAGAGTGACTTGTGCCTGTACGTTGCGAAATGAATAATTGCGTCAATGGCCCGCCTGAACACCTCGCTTGCCTTGTAGAGAATATCCGCGCACTAAAACAAAGGAAAAGAAAAATATCCCTCACACGCTCAAGATACTGTTTGGATTGAGGTATTGACAATGTGCGTATCCTTGTCAATTCATCGGTCGTCAGGAATATTACTTTCTTCTGCGTGTTCTTCATCTTTGGTTTGAAAGAGTCGAAAGCGAGATTGGAGTGATAGCCTTTTTTGACCGCCCACCGCAGATACCATTTCAGGAATGATATTTGCTTCCCGACAGTGAGGTTTCTCAAATCCGCAACCTCTCGCAAAAAGTCAACATAGTCATTTAGCCCATTTTCCGAGAAAAATTCAAAAGACAGTTCAACGTTATTGTTGGTTTGAAAATCGGTCAAATGATTTTTGACAGTCTTGAATTTTTGATGAGTGGCGTGTGTCCAGTTGTTCAATCGACCGTTTTCTTTGACAAATTCATCATATAGCTCCCAAAACGAGAGTTTGGCTTCAACGGTTTCAGTTGGTTTTTCCTCAGAGGTGTGAGCTTTTGTCCTCTCGCTGAAAGCTGATTTTATTTGCCCCGGAGTCGGCATGGTTTCAGCGACCTCAAACTCTTTGAATATATTTTGTACTATGGTGTAGAGATTGAGCAAATCCGCATTAATCTCTGCCGAGCTTTGTTTCAGCTTGTTCGTACATCCATTCTTTACACGCTGCTTGTCAGCATCCCATTTGGCGACATCAATACGGTAGCCAGTAGAAAAGTCTATGCGTTTGCCACCGAAGATGACACGCATACGGATTGGGACATTCTCAACGATTGTCACACCGTCTTTCTTTCTACATTCGGGAGAGAAAATGATATTTCGTTTGATATTCATGTTTGGGTGTGCTTGATTTTTACACCCAAAATTACACCCAATTTTTGATATATGCAAATACCATCCTTGAAATCGCATTTTAATTACCTATTGTATTAACCTATTAATCAATAGCAATTTGATAAATAATGAACATCTGTGATTATATAGATTAAAGAGCCTCCAGCTCCACAGCTAAATTTGAAAACCGCTGATTTTCAGCGGTATTTGATTTTGTAAAATCAAATACTCCCCCTTTTACTCCCCCTGTTTTTATATTCATTTAACTAGTTCCTGTTAAATACCATAAAAAATGAACTTATTTCTTGATTAGATTGGGACTTGATGCTTTTATTATTATGTGTAGATTACTTGTTTCATAAACAAAAAGAGGAACCATACGTAATCTATTGTATAGTTCCTCCTAAATACGATGTAAAAAGTTTATATTATAGTTTTTCAATCTCTTCTTTAGACAATCCAGTAGCTCCAATAATTAATTCCATTGCGGTTCCTGATGACTTTAGATAACGGGCGACTTTGATAGCCTTCTTTCTTTCTCCTTCTTCAATCCCTTCCGCTCTTCCTTCTTCACGTTCAGTATTGATATTATCACGAAGGATTACAATATTATCCAGATGACGGTAATAGGCAGCAAGCTCATTCTTAGTCATGCTATCCAGTTTCAACCTTTCACGAGCCTCCTCAAGACCGGGAGCTGTAGCAGTGGAAGGAATTTCTCCTGTGTTAAGATAGTAGATCCATTCTTCCAGGGGACTTTTCGCTACCTGATTGAAACCGTTTACCTTCAGGATATAGTATTCGGGATATAACTGGCTTACCGTATCCACCTTGAATGTCTGCTTCTGGAATGGAGTGAGTTCTAGAAGATCGTTGGTGTGGATGCCTCTGAATTCCGTCTTCCCATGATAAACAAAATCAGTTCCATGTCCCAGAGAGAAATAGACTATATTGACGCTATATACCTTACAGACCTTGTCATAGCTTTCTCCCCTATTGATATACTCGGTCACCAGCTTGGAAGTACCGAACAACATACGCTGGAAGTAGGCGTATTCATTATTGTTCTGCACCTCTATCAACACCAGTTCACCCTTGGAATTCTCGGCAAGCATATCAACACGGTTATACTTGTCATACTCATCCTCCTGATTGCTTTCACTTTCCAGGAGTCGCTGAATAATAATTTTCTCACCCAATAACGTAGTGAGCAGACCTTCAAGGACACTGAAGTTCGCCTTGTTCCTGAGCAGACGTTTCATAGCCCAGTCAAAACGGATTATCTGATTCTTATTGTTGCTATTCATAATTGTCTAATATATTGGTTACTACAAAGGTAAACAAAAAGATTCAGAGTACCAAAAAGCAGACCCATTCTCTTCCATTCCCTATCCTGTCATTCAGGTTTTTGACTGAGCAGTTGGATGGATTCTGTAAATTCAGCTATAATCTCCGTCAAATCAGGATTGTCATTACGGAGAATTATCGTTGCAAAGTTTACGACACCTTCTTCATCAACAATCGAAGATGAAATCATTGTAAACAGAGCCTTCCGATTATAAGTGGAAAACCAATACTCAAACAACCGGTTACGCATACTTTGCCTGCTGTCACCAGTCTCGCAGATATAGAGCAATGTTGAGTTGTTATTTCTGAAAAATTCATCAACGATGGCAATAATGGTATCGCGTCCTTTACGGTCACGGGGAGACTTATGGTTATTGATATTGGCTATAATCAATTGATATGAGTTCCGTGACAGTAAAATATCATCTTCCATAAAACCTACGGGATAATGTACTTCTTCATCCGTAAAGAACTGATAAAATCCATCTTCTCCAGCAGTTTCTACCGGATATGAAGAATTTTCGTTAATGTGTTTCAGTGAAAGAAGCTGTTTCATAATGCAAAAAAAGTATCTGCTTCCTTACCGGTACGTTTTTTATAGGTCTCCTTCATTGATTTTTCCAATTTAGCGAGACAAACACGTTTTTTTTCTCTTGCTGCCTGAAATTTGGCTAAAGTCTCTTCTTTCGTTGCTTTTGTTTTTACCATAACATCTGTCCTTTCCTTCTGCAAAGATAATACTTTTTATTGAGAATCAGAGGCTTTTACAGAGTCTTATCTAATCTATACTTTCTCCATTTTCAATCCCCTCAAATCCTTATATATGATAAAAAGCTTGGAGCATTATTCAGCACTGCAATGAAGAGTGCGTTAGCTTCAAGCATTAATGAAAATAAATAATTACCGGGTTAACTCTAATTTCAGATAATGGTTAGAAATTTAATTCGATGGCTAGGAAATCGGGAGTAGTTGTAGCAGCTTTAGTCTCTATATACAAAACCGAACGGAATAGCGGAAAGTCAAGTCAGAGCGAGGAACTGTGACGACGGCTTTTCATTTTTTTTCTTCTCCCCCTTCCTTGATTTCCCTTCAAAGCCTTATATATGAGAAAAGTATATAAGAGAAATAGAGAATAGAAACATAATTACTAACAATTTAAAACTAAGAGACATGGGAAATTTAATTGAAGGATTGAAGGTCGCAGCTTATGTGGCCGAAATTATCGTGGCAGGTTCCGTAGTAATTGAGCTTGCAGAAAAGTATGGTGGCAAATTCGGAAAAAAGAAGATTGCCACGGGTGAGGTCAAGGCCGTTGATGCTGCGACTGAAAACTGATAGAACGTCTGTGAATGGATTATGACAAGAAAGCGGACGTGATAATAACAATATTGGAGGTAGCAACTTCAATACTCAAAGGAATAAAGAAGCTAAGAGGTATATTCATAAAAGCAAAGAAATGACACCTCTTGGCTTTTTGTTTTTTCACCGCATTTTATTAACCGACTAAAAAATAGCAAGAGTATGGAAACAATGACTAATGAACTTACTGTCATTCCAAGAACAATCGGAATGGTAACAAGAATGATGGATGCAGTTAATATCGAAGATGCTGTAATCGTATCTGAAGAAGAACAGAAAGAGCATCCTAATTTTATTGAGAGTAACACTTCGGGCATTACACTTGAAGAACTTGAAAGGAACTGTATTGTACCCAGCTTCGGAGACAACCGGCTAACAATCAGCCACCAGAAATTTATCCACCAGGTAGAAGATGCCGCAAGAATGTATTTTACCGGTGAGAACTTTGGAAACACAGAAATCAGAGTTTCACATAAAATTTTGGGCAGAGTACCAAGTGCATTGACCAAGAGGAAGGAGGAACTTAAACCTGAAGACGAGACCATCTACTACCAGAGAATGGTCTTCTGTTTTCATATCCGTTCCATGAGCAGAATGATGAACGGAGAGGAAGTCCATTTATGTATCGGAGGTGTAAGAAGCCTGAACGAGGAAAACTTATACGCCCGAAAATCCCCCGAGAAATTCAAGATCTTTATCGGATGGAGAGTAAAGGTTTGCAGTAATATGATGTTGACAAATGATGGCTTGACCGGACGACTGGAAGTGATGAGTGATGCAGATATATACAGTTCAGCACTCAGACTATTCCAGGATTTCAAACCGGATCAAAATTTGAGATTACTTGAAAACCTGGGAAGAACGAAGATTTCACAAGAGCGGTTCTGTCAGATCATCGGGCGTTTGAGATTGTATCAAGCTTTACCCGCTTCACAACTTAGAGAACTGCCGAAGGTAATCTTGGGTGATTCCAATGTCAATGCAGCTACGAAAGGCTACATAGAGAATCCTAATTTCGGGTTACGCGGCAGGGATAATATTTCATGCTGGAATCTGATGCAGCTTCTTAATGACGCCGCCAAACAATCCTACATAGACAAGTTCCTGGAGAGAAATCAGAATTGCACTGATTTTGCAGTTGGTATCCAGAAAGCCTTGAACGGTGAGGATACGGAGAACTACGGATGGTTTTTGAGTTAGACAACTCACAAGGGAGAAAGAACTAAAATATGGCAAACCGATTCTTTCTCCCTTTTTTGTTGAACCCTTTGACAGGTATATGATATGGAAGTGAATGATATTATGACATACATAGACAGATTGCTGCAAGGCTGTTCTGATAAAAGATGTGCCGAGATTCTAAAGGAAGTAACGGAGGAATGTCAGTCACGTATAGATGAATGTAAGAAAGGTGCTTATTCTAAATCATTGCAATAGGAATAATATATAAACAATAATGAATATCATGGAAAGATACGAATTGGAAAACAGCAGGGAATTCAAGGCTGCAAAAGAACTTGAACATGCCCTGAACGACTATGGGTGGAATGAGAAAAGGTTCGCCATTGCAGTTACCACATTCCACAGGACCCTGCAACAGACCTTATTCAGAAGTATGGTTGAAGTGATTAAGATTATGGGAAGTGAAGGTTACGGATATGACCTGAGGAACGGGGCTTCCCATGAGATATGTAAGAAGATAGTGGAATCAGGAGTTCTGGAGGACGAGACGATACCATTCATCTGAAACGGTTGAGACATACCGAACTAATATTCCGGGGAGGGATATTTCCGATAAAAAGGAAGTATCCCTCCTTTTTTATTTACCGACAATTTAAAATTCAGAAGATTATGTTATTCTATAATTTTTATGGTTATGAAGAATTCAAGGCCCGTTTCGGACTTGAAAAGAGAGGAAATGGTGTGGCATTGTTAATCTCACGGGCATAGACAATCTTCCCACCGATTTTATGGGTCGTATTACTTTTCACCAGTTGTTTGTCACTATCCCATTTTAAAGGATCAATAGTATAACCAACCGAGAAACCGACTTCATTCTTCTTGCTGTTCCATCTTACCCGAATCATTACCTGCCCGTTCTTCATTACATAGGCTCTTGTGCTAAAATTTGTCTTTTTCATACGTTTTATTTAATTTTACCGCGAATCTAAAGATAATAGTCCGTTAAAAATTCACCATATCGGCTAAGCGGCTTCTGCCACTATGCCAAAGAGTTCTTTGATAAGTTTAGTATTAAAAGTTCTGTTCGGTTTCAGACCGGACCTGCTAAAAATTCTTTT
>NZ_JABXJH010000023.1:0-61089 GCF_013373675.1 Bacteroides sp. L10-4 | reverse complement strand
GAAGACTCTTCTACCATGTTTTTATAAACCGGAATGTTAAAACAAAAATATTTTCTTGCGGGCATTTTTATTTTATCGGCTGAAAAACAGCCGATAAAATTGTCGTGGCGGAAAATAGAATGATTACTTGGAAAGGATTTATAAAGCCCTTTCCTTTCTTTTTATTCCCCACTATGTGAGGAATCCGAAGTCTGATTATTAAATAATCACATATATATTTATGGATAAAACCATTTATCTCTGCCTTGCCCACATGAGCGAGGAGGGTATTGAACAGAAATATGTAAAAGAAGCCTTCGATATGAACTGGGTGGTTCCTCTCGGCCCTAACGTGAATGCTTTTGAAGAGGATTTGAAACGTTTTGTAGGCGAAGGCAAGGAAGTGGTGGCACTTTCGGCCGGTACGGCGGCAGTACATTTGGCTCTGTTGGCTTGCGGAGTGGGACAGGGTGACGAAGTGATTGTACAAAGCTTCACATTCTGTGCGTCTTCGCATCCGGTCACTTATCTGGGGGCTGTTCCGGTATTTGTGGATTCTGAGAAAGAAACTTGGAACATGTCTCCGGAACTGTTGGAAGAAGCCATCAAGGACCGCATTGCCAAGACTGGAAAAAAGCCAAAAGCTATTGTTCCTGTGGCATTGTACGGCATGCCCTATGACTGTACACGTATCATGGAGATAGCCGATAGGTATGCTATTCCAGTGGTGGAAGATGCTGCCGAAGGTTTTGGCTCCCGTTTTAAGGGACAGGTACTGGGGACGTTCGGCAAGTTCGGGGTGCTGAGCTTTAACGGTAACAAGATGATTACTACCAGTGGCGGTGGTGCGTTGATTTGTAAAGATGCCGAAAGCAAGAATCAAATCATGTGGTATGCCACACAGGCTCGTGAGGCTTATCCTTATTATCAGCACGAGACGATAGGGTATAACTATCGCATGAGTAATATCTGTGCAGGTATTGGTCGTGGTCAAATGACCGTTGCCGATAAGCATATTGCACATCATCGGCATGTACAGGCTCTTTATAGGGAACTGCTTAAGGATGTGGAAGGGGTATTGCTCCATGAAGCCCCTTCGGCCGATTATGATTCCAACTTCTGGCTTTCCACAATTACCCTAGATTCTTCACTTCGCATCAAAGGGCAGGAAAATGCTTATAAGGATGTTGTCAGGACTGCCGTAGGTGGTGCTGCTGGTGTGATTCATGCCGTAGATTGTGCTACAACGGATTGTCAGCCCAACGAGAATGTGGAGGCTTTACGTGCTTTTATGCTTGACAAGAAAATAGAGGCACGCCCGGTTTGGAAACCGATGCACAAGCAGCCTGTCTATAAGGATGCTCCGGCTTATATCAATGGGGTATCCGAAGCTATTTTTAAAATCGGTATGTGTCTTCCTGCCGGGCCGTGGGTGACCGATGAGGATGTATATTATATCGTAAAGTGTATAAAAGAAGCCATAGTAAAATAATAGATGACAATGTTATGTGTCTTCAATAACAAATAAATACAGCTTTTAGCTACGACCTTGACAACGCTGTCGGTTGCCAATACGTCTGTCAATGCGGATTTCATCTATACCGTTATCTGCTCCGTTCTTGTCTTCTGTTTCTTCAACTTCCGCAAACGGGCCAAGTGCTTTGCGGGTGATGTGGGGTCGGTGAGCATTGCCTTCATCCTTCTTTTCCTGATAGGCAGGCTCATCATCCGGACGGAAGATTTCAGCTGGATAGTCCTTTTATCCGTTTACGGTGTGGATAGTGTGCTGACTATCATTCACCGCCTGATGCTTCACGAGAATATCGGCCTGCCGCATCGCAAGCATATGTATCAGATTATGGCGAATGAGCTGAAGATTCCCCATGTGGTGGTTTCTTCTATTTACATGGCAGTGCAGGCAATCATTGTCGTAGGATATATTTATTACCGGCAGTATGGCTATATCTTCCTGATAGGATGTATCTTACTGTTGAGCGCAATATATGTACTCTTCATGAAAAAGTACTTTTCAAGACATATCTCCTGAATTACTGTCTTCCGTTAATTCTACGATTTGTCTGCATCGTTTTTAGCTTCTGCATAAAGCAAAACGTATTGGCTCTATTTGAACTGTCCCAGTTATAGTCATAAAAAATAAATCGGGCGGTATACGATAATAAGAAATAATCCCGGACTTTTGACAAAGAGTCCGGGATTATTTCTTATTATCGTCTTTGAGGAGCTTTACTTAGCCGTTTTCAGCCATTTGTCCAGCCATTCAAAGAAGGTACGTTGCCACAGCACGCCGTTCTGGGGTTTCAGCACCCAGTGGTTTTCGTCCGGATAGATAAGCAGTTCGGCAGGAACGCCACGCATCACGGCTGCATCGAAGGCGGCCATTGCCTGGTTGGCAAGGATGCGGAAGTCCTTCTCTCCGTGGATGC
This sequence comes from Bacteroides sp. L10-4, assembly GCF_013373675.1. NCBI lineage: Bacteria > Pseudomonadati > Bacteroidota > Bacteroidia > Bacteroidales > Bacteroidaceae > Bacteroides > Bacteroides sp. L10-4. The sequence goes on along the minus strand of NZ_JABXJH010000023.1, from coordinate 58,666 downwards.
AGAGGATAGGGGTGTCCCATTTGTCGACGAAGAGATGCGGGGAATTGGCAAAGGTGCGTTGTGCCGTAGCATTGTTCTTTTCCCAATAGGCTCCGCCCATATCCCAGTTGGCAAACCATTTCTCTTCCGTTTCCAGATACTGCATTTCCATGTTGAAGATACCGTCGTGTGCGATGAATGCCTTGAAGCGTTTGTCATGGTGTCCGGCAAGCCAATATACGGAGAAGCCTCCGAAGCTGGCGCCTACGCAACCCAGGCGGTCTTTGTCGACGAAAGGTTCCTTGGCCATTTCGTCAATGGCGGTGAAGTAGTCCTTCATGCACTGGCCGCCGTAATCGCCGCTGATGGCTTCGTTCCACTCTATACCGAAGCCCGGAAGACCGCGGCGGTTGGGGGCTACGATAATATAGTCGTTGGCTGCCATAATCTGGAAATTCCAACGGTAGCTCCAGAACTGGCTGACGGGACTCTGAGGGCCGCCTTCGCAGAAGAGGAGGGTGGGGTACTTCTTGTTGGGGTCGAATTGCGGAGGATAAATCACCCAGGTCAGCATCTGCTTGCCGTCGGTGGTCTTCATCCAGCGGGCTTCCACCTTGCCCATTTCCAGCTGGTCGTAGATCTGCTTGTTTTCTGTGGTCAGTTGCACTGCTTCTGCAAAAGCGTCGCCGTTGCGCGCACTGTTTACGGCATAGATTTCGTCGCCCATGCTCATGGAGTGGCGCTTGGCGATGAGTTTGTCTCCGCAAAGGGCGAGAGAGGCATAGTCGTGCATGCCGTCGGTGAGCCGGGTAAGCTTGTCGTTTCCGGCAAGGTCGATGTTGTAAATCTGTGTCTCGCCATGCCATACACCGATGAAGTAGATGCTCCGGGAGTCTTTGTTCCATAAGAAGGCGTCCACGTTCGATTCGAATGCCTTGCTTACAAAACGTTTCTCGCCGGTGGCACGGTCCATCACGCAAAGGCGGTTCTGGTCGGCTTCGTAGCCGTCGCGTTCCATGCTCTGCCAGGCGATGTATTTGCCGTCCGGCGAGTATTGCGGGTTGGTGTCGTAGCCTGCCATTTCGTCTTTGCCGTCAGAGTCTTTGGCATTCTGCTTGCAAAGGTTGATGAATCCGCCTTTGTTCACATCGTATTCGTATATGTCCGAATCGGTGGAGATGGCGTATGCCAGTCCGGTCTTCATGCGGCAGGTGAAGGCTACCTTGTCCGATGCCGGGCTCCAGGCAAGTTGTTCGATGCCTCCCCAGGGCTTCATCGGGCTTTCGTAGGGCAGGCCTTCGAGGATGTCTTTTACATTGCTGATGGCGTTGCCGTCGAAATCGGCCACGAACGGATGGGGGGCAGTGGTCACCCATTCGTCCCAGTGCTTGTACATCAGGTCGGTAACGACGATGCCGGTGGCTTTGGGAAGGTCCGGATGTTTGTCGGCCGTACTCTTCACGGTCTTTACCTGGGCAATGAAGAGGAGTTTCCTGCCGTCGGGCGAGAAAGAGAATCCTTCGATGTCTCCCTCGTACCGGGTCAGCTGTTTGCGTCCGCTGCCGTCGGGATTCATTTCCCATATCTGGCTGCTGCCGCCTTCGTTACAGAGGAAGGCAAGCTTCTTGCCGTCCTTGAACCACGTGGGCTGTCCTTCCTGCCAGGCATCCCGGGTTATCTGGGTGTTGCCGCTACCGTCGGCATTCATGACGAAGACTTCGCTGTTGCTCTTGTTCTGGGGCACGCTGTAATAGGATACCGTGTAGGCAATCTGTTTCTCGTCAGGGGATACGGACACACTGCCGATACGTCCCATGGCCCAGAGTGCCTCGGGTGTCATGCGCTTTCCTTCAATCTTAATGTCCGACCGCTGGATGAGCGTTGCTGCGTCCTGCTGCTGTCCGGCATCTTTTGTTCCTCCGCAGGAGGCCAATGTCATAGCTGCTGACATAAGTAGTAGATTTACTTGTTTCATATATGTTTTTTGTTTCGGTTATTCAGCGCAAAGATACTAAATTTTCCTTCCTTGCCAATTCCCACGTTTGATATATAGCCGGCTGAATATGAGAATAAAGCCGGAATAAACCATTTCCGAAGTCCAGCAGATGGCCACGTCGAGTTGGAGAATCAGGATAATGTAGGTGATATAGACTGTGTAGATGACCAGCGTTGCCATCTCCAGCCCCAATGCCGTACGCGTGTTACCGGTTCCGGAAACTGCCTGGAAATAGACATTGGCAGGAACCAGGAACAGATAGGTGGAGCACATCACCCAGAGCGAATGCACGGCTGCGTCCTGCAGGTCGGGCATGTCGGTATAGATTCCCAGAATCAGCCTGGGGAACAGCGCGAAAAGCAATGCCAGCGGAAGTACGAAAACGTAGGCTATGCGTACGTGCTGCCGGATGGTGCCTGCCACGCAATCGGAGTTGCCTGCGCCGATGAGGTTGCTTACTATCGAACCGCAGGTAGAGGCAAACGCCATGAGTACCATGAACAGTATGCCGGACACATTGCGGATAATGTTGGTCACTGCCAGCGAGCGCTCTCCCAAATGCTCCACATAGAGGAAGAAAAGGAACCAGGTGGAGAGGGAAAAGAAGTTCTGTATCATGGTCCAGAAGGAGACGTTCAGCATCCGTTTCAATACGTCCATCCGGAACTTCGGAATATGGTCCAGCCCATACTTGCGGCAGTCGATACGGCTGCGGGTATGGAGGATGAAGAATACCAGTGAAACCAGCTCGGCCAGCGAAGAACCGATAGCCGCTCCGGCAATGCCGAGCGCCGGGAAGCCGAATTGGCCGAAGATTAGGGTATAGTTGAATACGACATTACTCAGTACCATGACGATGGAGTTCAGCGTCAGAGTCTTGGTCTGGGTGGTTCCCAGGAAAAAGGCACGGAATATAACGGCGCTGAAAGAGAAGAAAGCTCCGAATACCCGCCAGTGCAGATAACTGGCAGCTGCTTCGTAGATGTGCTCGGATGAGACAATCTGTTTCAGGATGAGCGGCGAGAAGCAGTAGGAGAGCAGGAACATGAGGGCTGCCAGCCCTATCTGGAAGTAGATGCCTTGATAGAACAAGTCACCGATTTCCTTGTACTGCCGTTCGCCGTTGCGCCGGGCAATGAGTATCTGTGCCCCGATACTGAAGCCGAAGGCAACCATGAAGATGACCATGTAGAAGACACCGGCGATGGCAGATGCCCCCAGTTCGACTTCGCCCACGCGCCCAAGGAAGGCGGTGTCCGTCATACCTATCATCTGCTCCATAAGGAGGCTGATCAGGATAGGGTAGGCGATGAGCCAGATTTGTTTGTAAGTGTATTTAGTCTGCATAGTTAAATGGTTAATATGAATATGGAAAATACGACAATATATGTCAGGGTACTTTACAATATATGTTAGATTGCTTTACAATATATGTCAGGGTACTTTACAATATATGTAAAAAGACGAAAGGCTGCGCTTTATATGTACCCCATATTACAGCGCAGCCTTTTTTATCCGGTCAACTTGTTTCCTCGTCAACTACTTTTTATTCTGTCTTTCTTTCATCATCTGCTCCTGCTGTTTCTGCATGGCTTCCAGACGGGCTGCAAAACCGGTTTTCTTCATCTTCTTCGGGTCTTTCTTGTTGGCTTCCAACTGGGCAAGAAGGGCTTCCTCATTGGTTGTCTTGCGCATGATGAGCGTTGTTACCACACTGATCAGAGTAGAGATGAAGTAGTAATAGTTCAATCCCGAAGGATAGTCGTTCAATATGAAGAGGAGCATGACAGGCATCAGGTATGACATCCACTTCATGGCAGCCATCTGCGGATTGGCACCCGTATCCTGCTGCTGCATCATGTACTTCGTGTTCAATATGTTGGTAGCCGTCATCAGCAGGCAGAACAAGCTGAGGTGGCTGCCCAGGAACGGGATATGGAACGGGAAGTTGATGAACGCATCATAAGTGGAAAGGTCGTCTGCCCACAAGAAGCTCTGCTGGCGGAGCTCGATGGCACTCGGCACGAACATGAACAAGGCCATCAAGATAGGGAACTGTATCAGCATAGGCAGACATCCGCCCATGGGGCTGACCCCGTACTGGCTGTAAAGTCCCATCATTTCCTGCTGCTTCTTCATGGCATCTTCCTGCTTGGGGTACTTCTTGTTTATCTCGTCGATTTTCGGTTTCAGTACGCGCATCTTGGCAGAAGACATGTAGGTCTTCCACGTGGTCGGGAATACCACCGCCTTTACAATCAGCGTCATGAGCAACAGTACGATACCCATGCTCAGGCCCCAGCTGGACAGCCAGTCGAAGATGTTGATGGTGAACCATTTGTTTATCCAGCGGATGAGCGGCCAGCCCAGATGGACCAAGCGGTTCAGCTCCCACTTCTCGTCGCGTCCCTTGTCGAGTGCGGTCAGAGTCTTGTAGTGATTGGGGCCGAAGTAGAAGACCAGCCGGGTAGGTTCCTTGCCGGTAGGATCGAACTTCGTGCTCATCTCTGCAGAATAGTCCTTGATGTAGCCGCTGCCTTGAGTCTCCATCTTGGAACTCAGCTTGGTCTTTTCAAAGTCGGCATCTGCCAGGAATACCGAAGAGAAGAACTGGTTCTTGAAAGCAATCCAGTCCAGACGTTCCTGAACTTCCTTTTCATCGTTGTTGTTGGCCGACAGATAATCGGTACCCTCTCCGGTGATTTTGTAAGTCAGTTCAGCCAGACGGTTCTCGTAGGTATATCCCTTTTCTATCTGACGGGCACGCTGAGACCACTCGATGTCCACATAATTGTTGGTAGCCGCCAGCTTGCCTTCCATGTTGACTGCCTGGATAGTAAAGTCTATCAGGTATGTGTCGTTGTGCATGCTGTAGGTAAAGTCGATATGGCTGTTGCCGTCTGCCGACAAACGCATGGTGACGGTACTGTCCGTACGGTTCACTGCGGTGAAATAATAGTCTTCCGTCTGGATGGTCTCCTTTTTGTTGTAAAAGAGGAAATTCATGGAGGCGTCGTTGCCGCTGAACAGTGTGACGGGAGTCGTTTTGTCTTGTCCCATATATTCCTTCAGCGTGGCCGAAGCTATGCGTCCGCCTTTTGTATCTACGGTTATCTCTGCCAGGTTGTTCTGGATGGTTACTTGCGAGTTGGTTCCTTGACGGGCGTCGAAGAAGAGGGCGGTGGAGTCAACGCTTGCTTCCGCTCCGTTTTCATTGGCCAGGGCTGCTTCCGCCTTGGCTTTCAAGTCAGCCTCGCGCTGTTGCACCTGGGCTATGGAGTCGTAGTAACGTTGCTGTGCTTCCAACTGCTCCTGGCTGGGACGGCTCAGAAAGCTGAAACCTACTAACAATATCGCTATCAGAACAAGACCTGTGATGGTATTTTTATCCATTCTTTGTTGATTACAGATTACTATTTACAAATTATTTCTTTTCGTTTTCGTTTTCGATGGCGGCCTTCACGAATGCTACGAACAGCGGGTGCGGATGCAATACCGTACTGCTGTATTCGGGATGGAACTGGGTGCCGACAAACCACTTCAATGCGGGTATCTCGACGATTTCCACCAGGTCCGATTCGGGGTTTATGCCCACACACTTCATGCCTGCCGCCTCGTAGGCATCCTTGAAGCTGTTGTTGAACTCGTAGCGGTGGCGATGACGCTCCTGGATATGTTCGTCCCCGTATGCCTCGTATGCCTTGCTGCCTTGCTGCAGAATACACTCATAGGCACCCAGACGCATGGTTCCACCCATATTGGTGATGGACTTCTGCTCTTCCATGATGTCGATGACATTGTGCGGTGTCTTTTCATCCATCTCACGTGAGTTGGCATCGGCGTAGCCCAATACATTACGGGCAAATTCGATGGCGATGCACTGCATGCCCAGACAGATACCGAAGGTGGGTATGTCGTGCGTACGCGCATATTTGATGGCTACGAACTTGCCGGCAACGCCGCGTTCGCCGAATCCCGGACCGATAAGCACGCCTGCCATGCCTTTCAGGGCTTCCGCCACATTCTCGTCCGTCAGCTTTTCACTGTTCACGAAGTCCACCGATACCTTGCGGTCGTTGTAGGTCCCTGCTTGTGAAAGGGCCTCGCGGATAGACTTGTAGGCATCCTGCAAGTCATACTTGCCCACCAGTGCGATGTGCAGCGGGGCAGTCTTTTCGGCTTTATGACGGCGTTCGAGGAAAGCACGCCACGGTCCCAGTCCCGGAGTGTCGCCCACGGGAAGCCCCATTTTCTTCAGAATGGTGACGTCCAGCCCCTGGGCCTGCATCAAGATGGGTACTTCGTAGATGGTAGGAGCGTCGATGCTCTGCACCACGGCATTCTCGTCCACATTGCAGAATAGAGCCACCTTCTTGCGCAGGGTGGTGCTCAGCTCGTGCTCCGTACGCAGTACGAGTACATCGGGCTGGATACCGGCACTTTGCAGTTCCTTCACGGAGTGTTGGGTGGGCTTGGTCTTCAGCTCGCCGGCAGCAGCCAGATAGGGAACATAAGTAAGGTGTACGCACAAGGCATCTTTCCCCAGTTCCCACTTCAGCTGACGGATGCTTTCCAGATAGGGCAGAGACTCTATGTCGCCCACTGTGCCGCCAATCTCGGTAATGACAAAATCGAATTTGTATTTGTTTCCCAACAGTTTCACGTTACGCTTGATTTCGTCTGTAATATGGGGAATAACCTGGATTGTTTTTCCCAGATAGTCGCCCCGGCGCTCTTTGTCGATGACGCTCTTGTAGATGCGTCCGGTAGTGATGTTGTTGGCCTTGGTGGTCTGGATGCCCAGGAAGCGCTCGTAATGGCCCAAGTCGAGGTCGGCTTCATGACCGTCCACGGTAACGTAGCATTCGCCGTGTTCGTATGGGTTCAGTGTACCCGGATCGATGTTGATATACGGGTCAAACTTCTGGATGGTTACCTTGTAACCTCTTGCTTGCAGCAATTTACCGATGGAGGATGAGATGATACCTTTACCTAATGAAGAGGCAACGCCACCGGTGACGAAAATATACTTTGTTTCTCCCACAACTATATTGTTTTATTAATTGTTTAATCTAATGCCAGGAGCCTATACGACTTTGTCCGTTCAGGCTGCATGCTGTTCCCCTCAGTGCGCATGGAACTTAAAAAGCGCAAAATTATAAAAAAAAGAGGAAGTAGAGAAAGTTTCGATGAAACAATTATTAAAAAATACGATTTCATCGAAGAAAGTCCTTCTTGCCTTTTTCTTATGGCTTTTCTATGTTTTCTAAACATTTTAAGCTAAATTTGCGCTCGAAACATAGACTTTAGGGCATTATGAAGAATAGACACATTGCATTTTGGTTGATTGCTACGATGTTTTCTTCGTCGGTGATGGCACAGAATACGCTGGATGCCACCTCGAAGAAGAGTGGACAGGAAACAACAGTAAAAACCGATACCCTGCCGGAGATAATGAAAGAATATATGATTCTGAAACTGAAGCCGGAAGATATGGGTTACAAGCTGGATACGGTTTCCATATTATATGAAAGGTATTTCGGAGTACTGGGTTATCTGAATGACCCCACGACCCCGGAACGTTATATACCTTCCAATCCGAACTACTATAGGTTGTTCCTTCCCCTTACCTATTATTATGCTCCCATGAGACGTCTTTCCAAGGTAGACTGGCGTTTCCAGATGCCCGATACGGTGCCCGCCCTGACGCGCGAGATGCTGCCGTTCGATACGCTGAGCTTCACTTCGAAGGAACGTGCCAACAAGCTGGTAGACCGCACGTTGCTGAACACGTATGTGGATTGTCCCGGTCTGGTTGTAATGACCGAGAAGCAGGTGATGAAAGGGAGGATATTCAAGGATGATATAGAGAAGGAGGCTTCTTCCAAGCCGTCCGTCGTGAAACTGTTTGCACAAGAGAATATGGTGGGAGTGAAGGAGGAAGCCGACGTGATTATCCACAAGCCCAACTGGTGGGTGACGGGTGGAAACGGTTCATTGCAGATTACCCAGAACTATATCTCCGACAACTGGTACAAGGGAGGTGAGAGCACTAACGCCGTGCTTGCCAACCTGCAATTGTTTGCCAACTATAATGACCGTGAAAAGGTGCAGTGGGAAAATCTGCTCGATGCCAAGCTGGGCTTCAGCTCCGCACCTTCTGACGAGTTTCATAACTATCTGGTAAGTACCGACCAACTCCGGCTGTACAGTAAACTGGGTATTCAGGCTGCGTCCAAGTGGTATTATACCATCACGACTGAGTTTAAGACCCAGTTCTGCAATGGCTACAAGGCCAACAGTGAAGAGCTGGTTTCGGCTTTCTTTGCTCCGGCGGACTGGTCGAGCAGTATCGGTATGGACTACAAGTTGAAGAAGCAGAAATTCAGCTTGTCCGTTTTCATGGCTCCGCTGACGTACATGCTGCGCTATGTAGGAAATAAGGGGGTGAATGAAGTGAGTTTCGGTCTTGATGAGGGCAAATGCGTGAAGCATAACTTTGGTTCGCAGATACAGCCTACACTTTCATGGACTATCATTCCTTCCATCACGCTGGATTCCCGCTTGGACTTCCAGACCAGTTATGAGTGGACACGTATTGAATGGGAAAACACGGTGAACTTTGTGCTGAACCGCTATCTTTCCACCAAGCTCTATGTGCACGCTCGCTATGACGATAGTGCCAAGCCGACGGAAGGGGACAGCTATTTTCAGGTAAAAGAATTGCTCAGCTTCGGTATCAATTACAAATGGTAAATAAACAAATGGTCTGTTCGGAGCGAGCGGATTATATGTTTCAAGTAGTCGGACGGTCTGTTTTTCCTCGACAGGCCGTCTGTTTTTTGTCTTTTTGTAGTCTGCGGCAAGTGAAAAAACATAAAAACATAGAAAAAGCACGTTTACGAACACAGAAAATGCAGAGGAAAGGCTTGCAGTTCACAAATAATGCGTAAATTTGCCGAGATTTGTAATGCACACTTTGCAAAATGGCGAATACTATAAGACATCAGGGTATTGTGGAAAACATAAGCGGTGTTCATCTCCAAGTGAGAATCATTCAGACTTCAGCATGCGCTTCGTGTAGTGTCAAGGGACATTGCACCTCTGCGGATACGAAAGAGAAACTTGTCGATGTAACCGATGCTCATGCCGCATCCTACCATCCCGGCGACCGCGTATGGGTGACGGGCGAACTTTCAATGGGAGTGATGGCGCTTCTGTTAGCTTTCATATTTCCTTTTCTCATTCTGATAATCTCACTGTTTGTCTTTATGGCCATCTGGGATGACGAACTGCGTTCCGCGCTTTGTTCGCTGTCACTTCTTATACCTTATTATTATATCTTGTGGCTGAACAAGTCGCGGCTGGGTAAGAAATTCTCATTTTCCGTACGACCGATGAATTAACTAATAATAAAACAAATAATTAATAAACAACTAATTTATGAATGTAATTCTGATTGCAGTGATTTCATTGGGAGTTATAGCGCTGGTATCGGCCGCTATTCTTTACGTGGCTTCCAAGAAATTCGCCGTGTATGAAGATCCGCGGATTGCCCAGGTGGCAGAGGTGTTGCCTCAGGCAAATTGCGGTGGATGTGGTTATCCCGGTTGTAGCGGATTTGCAGACGCTTGCGTAAAGGCAGGTTCGCTGGATGGTAAACTTTGTCCGGTGGGCGGGCAGCCCGTCATGACAAAGATTGCTGGCATTCTGGGCTTGGATGCTGCTGCCTCCGAACCTATGGTTGCGGTGGTGAGATGTAATGGAACTTGTGCCAACCGTCCTCGTGTGAACCAATACGACGGTGCCCGGAGTTGTGCCATTGCGGCCTCGCTCTATGGTGGCGAAACGGGTTGTAGTTATGGCTGTCTGGGATGCGGCGACTGTGTGGCTGCCTGCCAGTTCGATGCTATCCGCATGAACCCCGAGACCGGACTTCCCGAAGTGGACGAAGAAAAGTGTACGGCTTGCGGAGCTTGTGCCAAGGCTTGTCCGAAGTCTATCATTGAAATCCGTCCTCAGGGCAAGAAGTCACGCCGTGTATACGTACAGTGCGTAAACAAGGACAAGGGTGCCGTAGCGCGCAAAGCCTGTACGGCGGCATGTATCGGTTGCGGCAAGTGTATGAAGGTTTGCCCGTTCGAGGCTATCACGCTGGAAAACAATCTGGCTTACATCGATCCCAACAAGTGTAAATCCTGCCGCAAGTGCGAAGAGGCTTGTCCGCAAAACACAATCATTGCCCTCAACTTCCCGCCGCGCAAACCGAAGGCTGACGATGCGGCTCCCCAAGCAAAGGTTGCGGCTCCTAAAGCAGAGGTTGAGACTCCCAGAGCAGAGGCTTAGACTTCCCAAGCTGAGGTATGAATTAATAAAGTAAATAAACGACTAAAAATACAGAATTGTATGTTGAAGACATTTTCAATTGGTGGAGTTCATCCACACGAAAATAAACTTTCAGCACATCAGCCTATCATCAAGGCAGAGATTCCGGCCAAGGTCGCTATCTTGCTGGGACAGCACATCGGTGCCCCGGCCAAGCCCATCGTTGCCAAAGGTGATGTTGTGAAAGTGGGTACAAAGATTGCCGAACCCGGCGGCTTTGTATCGGCAGCCATCCATTCGTCTGTCAGCGGAAAGGTCGCTAAGATTGACACGATTGTCGATGCCAGCGGCTACGCCAAGCCTGCCATATTCATTGATGTGGAAGGGGACGAGTGGGAAGAGTCCATTGACCGTTCCGAAATATTGGTAAAGGAATGCAGTCTGACTTCCGAGGAAATCGTGAAGAAAATCGCCGATGCCGGTATCGTAGGTCTGGGCGGTGCATGCTTCCCTGCACAGGTCAAGCTGTGTCCTCCTCCTGCATTCAAGGCAGAATGCGTCATCATCAACGCTGTAGAGTGCGAGCCGTATCTGACCGCCGACCATCAGCTGATGCTGGAACATGCGGAAGAAATTATGGTAGGTGTATCCATTCTGATGAAAGCGGTAAAGGTGAACAAAGCATTCATCGGCATTGAGAACAACAAGCCCGATGCCATCCAGCTGATGACGAAAGTCGCCTCCAGCTATGCCGGTATCGAGGTGGTGCCCTTGAAAGTACAATATCCGCAGGGAGGTGAGAAGCAGTTGATCGATGCAGTCATCAACCGTCAGGTTGCCGCCGGTGCGCTGCCTATCTCCACGGGAGCCGTGGTGCAGAATGTGGGTACCGCATTTGCCGTTTACCAGGCCGTGCAGAAGAACAAGCCTCTGTTCGAGCGTGTCATTACCGTGACCGGCAAGTCTCTGGCCAAGCCGTCCAACTTCCTGGCACGTATCGGCACGCCGATGAAGCAGCTGATTGAAGCCTGCGGCGGCCTGCCCGAAGATACGGGCAAGATTATCGGCGGTGGTCCGATGATGGGTAAAGCCTTGGTGAATACGGATGTTCCGACTGCCAAAGGCAGCTCAGGCATTCTGATTATGAACGAAAAAGAGGCCAAGCGCGGCGAGGCGCAGCCTTGTATCCGTTGTGCCAAGTGTGTGGGAGCCTGCCCGATGGGGCTGGAGCCGTATCTGCTGGCTACCGTTTCGGCCCACGGAGATTTTGAAAGAGTAGAGAAAGAAGACATTATGTCGTGTATCGAATGCGGTTCATGCCAGTTCACTTGTCCTTCCAACCGCCCGATGCTGGATTACATCCGCTTGGGCAAGGGTAAGGTAGGAGCGATGATCCGTGCACGTCAAGCTAAAAAATAACGAAGTATGAATAAATTAATCGTATCCCTTTCGCCCCACGTTCATGGCGGTGACAGCGTGAAGAAGAATATGTACGGTGTGCTTATCGCATTGATTCCGGCATTCCTCATTTCGCTTTACTTTTTCGGACTGGGTGCGCTGATTGTTACGGCTACTTCCGTAGCAGCCTGCCTGTTCTTTGAATGGGCCATCGGCAAATTCCTTTTGAAAAAAGAGACCACGACCGTTACCGACGGTTCTGCCATCATTACCGGTGTGTTGCTGGCCTTCAACCTGCCTTCCAACCTGCCCGTCTGGATCATCATCCTCGGCGCCTTGTTTGCCATCGGTGTAGGTAAGATGTCTTTCGGAGGTTTGGGTTGCAATCCTTTTAACCCCGCACTGGCAGGACGTGTGTTCCTGCTGCTTTCCTTCCCCGTGCAGATGACGACATGGCCGGCCGTGGGCCAGTTTGCAGCCTATACGGATGCCGTGACGGCCGCTACGCCGCTGGCTGTCATGAAAGGCGTCATCAACGGCGCTCCGGGCATATCATTGAGCGACCTTCCGGGAGCTTTCGACTTGTTGATAGGAAACAATGGAGGGTGTCTCGGTGAAGTGAGCGCGTTGGCTCTGCTGTTGGGACTGTTCTATATGTTATGGAAGAAAATCATTACCTGGCATATCCCCATATCTATTCTGGCGACGGTATTCGTGTTCTCCGGCATCATGTATCTGGTCAATCCGGAACTTTACGTGTCTCCGGTGGTGCAGTTGCTCTCCGGTGGTCTGATGCTGGGTGCTGTCTTCATGGCTACGGACTATGTGACTTCTCCGATGAGCCACAAAGGAATGTTGATTTATGGTGTTTGTATCGGTCTGCTGACTGTCGTAATCCGTCTGTTCGGCGCATATCCTGAAGGTATGTCGTTCGCCATTCTGATTATGAATGCGTTCACTCCGCTCATCAACACCTATGTTAAACCTAAACGCTTTGGGGAGGTAGCGAAGAAGAAATGAAAAAGTTAGAATCATCCTTGAAGAACATGTTGCTGGTACTTACGGGCGTTACCGCAATCTCCGTGGCGCTGCTAGCTTATGTAAACGAACTGACAAAGGAGCCCATCGAGCAGGCCAATGCAAAGACTTTGAGCGATGCCGTAAGTGCGGTAGTTCCGGGTTTTGACAATGACCCTATTGCCGAAAAGAAGATGCAGGAGGTAAACGGAGTGCAGTATGCCGTATATCCTGCCACCAAGGGCGGCGAATATATAGGTGCTGCGGTAGAAGCCACAGCGATGGGATTCGGCGGCGAGCTGAAGGTATTGGTCGGTTTCGATGCCGAAGGCAAAATTATCGACTACTCGTTGTTGTCGCATGCGGAAACTCCGGGTTTGGGCTCCAAAGCTGCCGACTGGTTTAAGAAAGGAAATAGAGGTGACATCACCGGCATGAATCCGGGTGAGGCGGCACTGACAGTGAGCAAGGACGGTGGTAAAGTAGATGCCATTACAGCATCTACCATCACTTCGCGTGCTTTCTTGAGTGCGGTGAATGCGGCATATGCAGCATACGCCGGTCAGGAAACTGCCGACGGCACTACCGGTGCTACCTCCAAGAATGTTGAACAACCTGCTGATTCCGCAGCTCCCGAAGCTGCGGATACACTCGGCGCTAAATAAGAAAGGAGTAGAAGATATGAATAATTTTAAAGTTATGATGAACGGGATTATCAAAGAGAATCCTACGTTTGTACTCCTGCTGGGTATGTGTCCTACACTGGGCACCACTTCCTCTGCCATTAACGGTATGGGTATGGGACTGGCCACGATGTTTGTACTGATATGTTCCAATGTCGTGATTTCAGCCATCAAGAATCTGATTCCCGACATGGTGCGCATCCCTTCCTTCATTGTGGTTATCGCATCGTTCGTAACTCTGTTGCAGATGGTGATGCAGGCATACGTTCCTGCATTGTATGCCACGTTGGGGCTGTTTATTCCGCTGATTGTGGTAAACTGCATCGTACTGGGACGTGCCGAGGCATTTGCCGCCAAGAACAATCCGGTGGCTTCCCTGTTCGACGGTCTGGGTATGGGATTGGGCTTTACCCTTGCGCTGACATTGCTGGGCGCCGTGCGTGAGTTTCTGGGAACCGGCAAGATATTCAACCTGAGTATTCTTCCCGAAGAATACGGCATGCTGGTATTTGTCCTTGCTCCGGGCGCATTCATCGCATTGGGCTACCTCATCGCTTTAATCAACAGTATGAAGAAGGCTTGACAATGGATAATGGATGGTTGATGATGGATAATTGTCAATTGTCAATTTTCAATTTTCAATTAATAAATTAAAGAAATGGAATATATATTGATATTTATCTCGGCAATCTTTGTAAACAACATCGTATTGTCGCAATTTTTGGGAATCTGTCCGTTTCTGGGGGTTTCCAAGAAAGTGGAGACTGCATTGGGCATGTCGGCAGCGGTGGCATTCGTGCTTACCATAGCCACTATCGTGACATTCCTTATTCAGAAGTATGTGCTCGACACTTTTAGTCTGGGCTATTTGCAGACCATTACCTTTATCCTGGTGATTGCCGCTTTGGTGCAGATGGTAGAGATTGTCCTGAAGAAAGTTTCTCCTTCTCTGTATCAGGCCTTGGGCGTATTCCTGCCGCTGATTACTACCAACTGCTGTATTCTCGGTGTGGCTATCCTTGTTATCCAGAAAGACTACGATTTGCTGACGGGAGTGGTTTATGCGTTCTCCACGGCACTTGGTTTCGGCTTGGCGCTGACACTGTTTGCAGGCTTGCGCGAGCAGATGAGCCTGGTTAGTGTACCGAAAGGTATGCAGGGCACTCCGATTGCTTTGATTACCGCCGGACTGCTGGCAATGGCGTTCATGGGCTTTTCGGGGGTTGTGAAGATTTAAAAGAAGAAAAAACGGAAATAAAGTGAAAGAGGGGGATAAACTAAAATTTATCCCCCTTTTTCTGTTTTTATTAATTTATTTCCTTACATTTGTGGCGTATTGATAACCTAAAAGCTAAATTATCTATATTTAATATGAAAGAGAAAATCTTAGTTACGGGTGGAACCGGTTATATTGGTTCTCACACGGTGGTGGAACTTCAAAACGCAGGTTATGAAGTCGTTATTATTGATAATTTGTCAAACTCCAGCGCAGATGTTGTAGATAACATAGAGAAGGTATCGGGCATCCGTCCTGCATTCGAGAAATTGGATTGCTTGGATTATGCCGGTCTTGACGCTGTGTTTGCTAAATATAAAGGCATTAAAGCCATCATTCACTTTGCGGCCAGTAAGGCTGTAGGTGAGTCTGTCCAGAAACCGTTGCTTTACTATCGTAATAATCTGGTTTCACTGATTAACCTGCTGGAATTGATGCCGAAACACGGAGTGGAAGGTATCGTATTCTCTTCTTCCTGCACGGTTTACGGTCAGCCGGACGAACTTCCGGTAACGGAAAAGGCACCTATCAAGAAAGCCGAGTCTCCGTATGGAAACACGAAGCAGATTAATGAAGAGATTGTTCGTGATACGGTTGCTTCCGGTGCGCCGATAAACGCCATCCTGTTGCGTTACTTCAACCCGATAGGTGCACACCCCACAGCATTGCTGGGAGAGTTGCCTAACGGTGTACCGCAAAACCTGATTCCTTATCTTACCCAGACCGCTATCGGCATCCGTGAGAAACTGAGCGTGTTTGGTGACGATTATGACACTCCCGACGGTTCTTGTATCCGCGACTTCATCAATGTAGTAGATTTGGCCAAAGCACACGTAGTGGCTATTTGCCGTATCTTGGAGAACAAGCAGAAAGAGAAAGTGGAAGTATTCAATGTCGGTACAGGTCGTGGACTTTCCGTATTGGAACTGATTGATGCCTTCGAGAAGGCTACCGGTGTAAAACTGAACTATCAGATAGTTGGCCGGCGTGCCGGTGATATTGTGAAGGTATGGGCCAACCCGGAATTGGCAAACAATGAACTGGGTTGGAAGGCAGAAACAAGTATTGAAGATACTTTACTTTCTGCATGGAAATGGCAGTTGAAGCTTCGTGAAAGAGGTATTCAATGACAAACTTTGAAATTTGTGTTTTTTAATAAATAGGCAATAAACAAATGCCTCCCCGCATTTGTTTATAATGTGTAAATCAACCTGAAGCTATTTATGTATATGTGAATATCCGTAACTAGTACGTATGCCTCCCCGGCATAGACAGGTAAGATTGCATAGTAGTTTTGTCGTGTTTTATTTTGTGTTTGTGTTGTGAATAAGCCTTGTCGAGAGACAAGGCTTATTTTTTTTGAATGCAGGGAAAAGCGGGTAGCTACGGCTGTTCTGTTATAACGCTGTCAAGTAAGGAAAATAGGAAGATTTGCCTGTCAAAAGCGAGTAGGATGAGTTAGGTGGGATTCTATGGATAGTTTATAAACTAATTGTTAATCGAAGTTATAATATCTGTAATGAATTGTTCTAATTGTAACATTAATCGTCCAAATGGCACTTTTTGTTCAAAAAATGCTATATCCGATAACAATTACGCACAATTTGTCTGTACATTTGTGTAGTTGTTTATGTAACTATTGGGATGAACAAACCATAGCAGACAAACGTTAATAGGTATGAGTACATGCAGAGCTGATGAAAGACGCGACTTGGCTGACTTATTTATGAGGATATACGCGACTTACAACTTGGCATTGGGAAAAATAATTAAGAAGATATAGAATAAAAAAGATTGCTTATGTCACAGATTGTCGGACATGTCTCGCAGGTAATCGGACCTGTAGTAGACGTTTATTTCGAAGGTACGGAGGCAGAAATGATGTTACCGAGTATTCACGACGCACTGGAAATAAAAAGGTCGAACGGCAGAAGACTGATTGTAGAGGTGCAGCAGCACATTGGTGAAAACACGGTGCGGACTGTTGCCATGGACAGTACGGACGGCCTGCAGAGAGGAATGAAAGTGTATCCGTTGGGAGGACCTATCACCATGCCGATAGGCACACAAATCAAAGGTCGCCTGATGAACGTAGTGGGCGACTCTATTGACGGCATGAAAGAATTGGACCGTACCGGTGCCTATCCCATCCACCGCGACCCCCCTAAATTTGAAGATTTGACTACCGTACAAGAAGTTCTTTATACGGGAATCAAGGTTATCGACCTGCTGGAACCATACAGCAAGGGTGGTAAAATCGGTCTCTTCGGCGGTGCCGGTGTAGGCAAGACCGTGCTTATCCAGGAACTCATCAACAATATTGCGAAGAAGCAGCATGGTTTTTCTGTGTTTGCCGGTGTAGGAGAACGTACACGTGAAGGCAACGACCTGCTGAGGGAAATGATTGAGTCCGGTGTTATCCGCTACGGAGAGGAGTTCAAGAAAGGAATGGAAGAAGGTCACTGGGATTTATCGAAGGTAGACTATGACGAAGTGGCAAAGTCGCAAGTATCCCTGATTTTCGGCCAGATGAACGAGCCTCCCGGTGCGCGTCAGTCAGTGGCATTGTCCGGGTTGACGGTGGCCGAGTCCTTCCGCGACATGGGAGCGGAGACAGACGGTCCGCGTGACATTCTGTTCTTCATCGACAATATCTTCCGTTTCACCCAAGCCGGTTCCGAGGTTTCAGCATTGTTGGGGCGTATGCCTTCTGCTGTGGGCTATCAGCCTACACTGGCTACGGAAATGGGCGCCATGCAGGAGCGTATCACCTCTACAAGAAACGGCTCCATTACTTCCGTGCAGGCTGTATATGTGCCTGCCGATGACTTGACAGACCCGGCACCCGCCACCACTTTTACGCACCTCGATGCCACCACGGTATTGAGCCGTAAGATTACCGAGCTGGGCATTTACCCTGCTGTAGACCCGTTGGAATCCACTTCACGCATTCTTGACCCACACATCGTGGGTGTGGAGCACTATGAAGTGGCACAACGTGTGAAGCAGATACTGCAGCGCAACAAGGAATTGCAGGATATTATCTCTATCCTTGGCATGGAGGAATTGTCGGATGCCGACCGTACGCTGGTGAACCGTGCGCGTCGCGTGCAGCGTTTTCTTTCGCAGCCGTTTGCCGTTGCCGAGCAGTTTACGGGTGTTCCCGGCACAATGGTTTCCATCGAGGACACCATCAAGGGCTTCAAGATGATTCTTGACGGAGAGGTGGATTACCTGCCCGAACCGGCTTTCCTGAATGTGGGAACCATTGAAGAAGCCATTGAGAAAGGTAAGAAACTGCTGGAGCAGGCAAAGAAATAAATGGGTTTACGATTGGACGATTCACGATTCGGGTTACTCTGCGTTGTGAATGGCAAATCGGATACAAACAAAAGAATTCCAATCGTAAATAGTAAAACAACTAAATCGTAAATAATATCTGATGAAAGGATTACAGCTAAATATAGTATCACCGGAAGAGGAACTCTTTGATGGAGAGGTGGACTACGTGACACTGCCCGGTGAGATTGGTTCGTTTACCATTCTGCCCCGGCATGCGCCTATTATATCGGCCTTGAGGGCCGGCACGCTGTCTTACGTGACAAAGGACGGCGAAGAGCATAGCAGGGAGATTAACGGTGGTTTTATTGAAATGAACGGCAACAACGTTTCCGTTTGTATAGAATAACCCCTGATTTGATTATTAACTCAAGTTTCGCAAGTCCGGGAGAGTTAAAGGGGAGTTATCGGGAGTTATCCGCTGATTCCGTTTTTCTTCTTTGTTTTCGGTGCATTGATGATTAATATGTCCGAAAGCTGCCGCCGGCGGATGCCGGGACGGATGTTGCAGATTTATTTGCTGATACGTGTGATGAGAATGCTGGTTTCGATATATTTGATTTATGATTCCTGGTTCTTCTTCACTTTTGAAGCGGGCAGGAAACTGAAAAAGAAAAGTAATGATGAAAAGATTGCGTGACATACTGACTGTTGTTCTGCTGGCACTGGGCATGCTGCTGCCTGCCACGGTGCGGGCCGGGAACACGGTGGACGTGAAGGAGATTGTCTTCGGGCATATCGGCGATTCTTACGAATGGCACATCACGACGTGGGGTGAGACTCACGTTACGATTCCGTTGCCGGTAATCGTACATAGCCCGGCTACCGGATGGCATGCCTTCTTATCCTCACGTCTGGAGGAAAATGGCGGAAGTTATGAAGGCTTTTCCATCGCTCCCGCAGGAAGCAAGTACGAAGGCAAACTGGTGGAGCATGATGCCGCCGGAAACGAAACGCGCCCGTTGGACATCTCCATCACGAAGGTAACTCTGGCTTTGCTCATCAACAGTGCATTGCTGCTTGTCATCATTTTGAGTGTGGCGCACTGGTATCGTAAGCACCCGCAGGGAAGTGCCGCTCCCGGTGGTTTCATTGGGTTTATGGAGATGTTCATCATGATGGTGAACGATGATATTATAAAGAGTTGTGTCGGTCCGAAGTACCGTAAATTTGCGCCTTACTTGCTGACGGCCTTCTTCTTTATCTTCATCAACAACATCATGGGGCTGATTCCTTTCTTTCCCGGAGGGGTCAACGTGACGGGAAATATAGCCGTTACGATGGTACTGGCCATCTGTACTTTCTTGGCCGTGAATATCTTTGGAACTAAAACCTATTGGAGAGATATCTTCTGGCCGGACGTACCTTGGTGGCTGAAGGTGCCGGTCCCCATGATGCCGTTTATCGAGTTCTTCGGCATTTTCACCAAGCCGTTTGCTTTGATGATACGTCTTTTTGCCAATATGCTGGCAGGACACATGGCAATGCTGGTGCTTACCTGCCTGATATTCATCTCGGCCAGTATGGGACCTGCTTTGAACGGAACGCTGACCGTAGCTTCGGTGTTGTTCAATATCTTTATGAATGCGCTTGAACTGCTGGTTGCCTTTATCCAGGCATACGTGTTCACCATGCTGTCGGCTGTATTCATCGGTCTGGCGCAGGAAGAGCATAAGGAGGAGGCGGTAAAGTGATGAGGTGATAGAAGGATAAAATTGTGTGGGAATATAGAATATGAATAAAAATAATCATTTAAAAACTAAAAGTTATGTTACTATCTGTATTATTGCAAGCTGCTGCGGCAGGTATGGGAGTTAGTAAACTGGGTGCGGCCATTGGCGCCGGTCTGGCTGTTGTTGGTGCTGGTGTAGGTATCGGTAAAATCGGCGGTTCTGCCATGGAGGCCATTGCCCGCCAGCCGGAAGCATCCGGAGATATCCGTATGAACATGATTATTGCCGCTGCCTTGATTGAAGGTGTTGCTTTGTTGGCAGTAGTTGTGTGTTTATTGGTATTCTTTTTATGATGTACAATCTACCATTTGCAAAGTTTAATTTGTCGTGCGGCATCACTGCGCATTCAAATTGTAAAATTGTAAAATACTGAATAAGATTATGTCATTGTTATTACCCGATAGTGGTCTGCTTTTTTGGATGCTCCTTTCCTTCGGTGTGGTGTTTGCGGTGCTTGCCAAGTACGGTTTTCCCGTTATCACCAAGATGGTGGAAGGTCGCAAGACCTACATCGACCAGTCTTTGGAAGTGGCACGCGAAGCGAATGCCCGGCTCTCCAAACTGAAAGAGGAGAGTGAAGCGCTGATTGCTTCTGCCAACAAAGAACAAGGACGCATTCTGCGGGAGGCGATGCATGAGCGTGACAAGATTATCGTCGAAGCACGCAAGCAGGCGGAAGCCGCCGCGCAGAAGGAGCTGGACGAAGTTAGAAAGCAGATACGGCAAGAGAAGGAAGAGGCCATCCGCGATATTCGCCGCCAGGTGGCAGTCTTGTCCGTGGATATAGCCGAGAAGATTATCCGCAAGAATCTGGACGATAAACATGAGCAGATGAAGATGATAGACCGGATGCTGGATGAAGTGCTGGCCGCAAGTAAAAACAATTAATTCTCAAAGAAATGGATATAGGAATCGTTTCGATGCGTTATGCGAAAGCATTGATGGAATATGCCAAGAGCATGGGGACAGAAGATACGCTGTACAAGGAATTTTGTATGCTCGACCGCAGCTTCAGGAAACATCCGGATTTGCGCATGGCATTGGAAAACCCCATCCTGACGATACGTGAGAAGTTCGCACTTATCTGTACCGCTGCTGTGGGGGATGCTCCTGCCAGCCGTGAGTTTGCACGTTTCATGGCCCTGGTGTTGAAGAACCGGCGGGAAAACCTTCTCCAGTACATCTGCTTGAGCTTTCTGGATTTGTACCGGAAAGACAAGCATATCGGTGTAGGAAGGCTGATAACAGCCGTTCCCGTCAGCCGGGAAGTGCGGGAACGTATCCATGACAGTGCCTCCGCTCTGCTGCATGCCAGCATGGAGTTGCAGACCGAAGTGGATTCCTCCATTGAAGGTGGTTTTATCTTCGACATCAACGACTTCCGTCTGGATGCCAGTATTGCTACGCAGCTTAAGAAAGTGAAACAGCAGTTCATTGATAAGAATAGAAGAATCGTGTGACTTACGATTTGACAATTTGCAATTTGCTATCTAATGGTCTTACGATGCGTAAGTTGCAGAGGTCAAACAGTATGTGGTCCGGATTCTTTCAAAATAGTAAATCGTAAAATAATAAATACTAAGATGTTGTCTGAAAATATAAAAGTAAGCGAAGTCTCCGATATTCTCCGCAAGCAACTGGAAGGGATTGATACCCGCGTGCAGCTGGACGAAATTGGCACGGTACTGCAAGTCAGTGACGGTGTGGCCCGTATCTATGGGCTGCGCAATGCCGAAGCCAACGAGTTGTTGGAATTCGACAACGGCATCAAGGCCATTGTGATGAACCTTGAAGAAGATAATGTGGGTGCTGTGTTGCTTGGCCCTACGGATAAAATCAAGGAAGGCTTCATTGTGAAGCGTACCAAGCGTATTGCTTCCATCATGGTGGGAGAGGGTATGCTGGGGCGTGTAATAGACCCCTTGGGCGCACCGCTTGACGGCAAAGGGCTGATAGGCGGAGAACTTTATGAAATGCCGCTGGAACGTAAGGCACCGGGAGTTATCTTCCGTCAGCCGGTGAACCAGCCGCTGCAGACCGGTCTGAAGGCTGTGGATGCCATGATACCTATTGGCCGCGGACAGCGTGAGCTGATTATCGGTGACCGCCAGACCGGTAAGACGGCCATTGCCATTGATGCCATCATCAACCAGCGTGCCAATTTTGAAGCAGGTGATCCGGTGTATTGCATTTATGTGGCCATTGGCCAGAAAGGTTCTACCGTAGCTTCTATTGTGAACACCCTGCACCGGTACGGTGCGATGGACTATACCATCGTGGTGGCTGCCACGGCGGGCGACCCGGCCGCATTGCAGTACTATGCCCCGTTTGCAGGAGCAGCCATCGGAGAGTATTTCCGTGATACCGGTCGTCATGCACTGGTGGTCTACGACGACTTGTCCAAGCAGGCAGTGGCCTATCGCGAAGTGTCTCTGATTCTGCGCCGTCCGTCGGGACGTGAGGCATATCCGGGCGACATCTTCTATCTGCACTCCCGTTTGCTGGAACGTGCGGCAAAAATCATCAGTCAGGAGGAAGTGGCACGGGAGATGAACGACCTGCCGGACAGTCTGAAAGGCAAGGTGAAGGGTGGCGGTTCGCTGACTGCATTGCCCGTCATCGAAACTCAGGCAGGAGACGTATCCGCCTATATCCCGACGAATGTGATTTCAATTACCGACGGGCAGATATTCCTTGATACGAACCTTTTCAATCAGGGCAACCGTCCCGCCATCGACGTGGGCATCTCCGTGAGCCGTGTGGGTGGCAATGCCCAAGTCAAGGCTATGAAGAAGGTGGCAGGTACATTGAAGATTGACCAGGCACAATACCGTGAGCTGGAAGCATTTGCCAAGTTCAGTGGCGATATGGATCCCGTGACGGCATTGACCATCGACAAAGGACAGAAGAATACACGCCTGCTGGTACAGCCCCAATACAGCCCCATGCCGGTGGAAAAGCAGATTGCCATTCTTTATTGCGGCACGCACGGCTTGCTGAGGGATGTTCCTTTGGACAAGGTCGGCGAATTTGAACGCAACTTCCTTGAGTTTCTTGAGATGAACTATCGCATGGAGGTGCTCGACGTTTTAAAGACGGGTGTCATCAACGATGATGTCTGCAAGAAGATTGAGGAGACGGCAGAGGCGGTTGCAAGGCAATTCTCAATCGTAAATAACTAAATCGTAAATAAATATATGGCTTCACTGAAAGAGGTAAAAAATAGAATCAGCTCCGTCAAGAGTACACGCCAGATAACATCGGCTATGAAGATGGTGGCATCTGCCAAGCTGCACAAGGTGCAGGGGCGGATTGAGAATATGCTGCCTTATCAACGGAAGCTGAATGAGATTCTGACGAACTTTCTGCGTACGGATGCTTCCTTCCAGTCGCCCTATACCGAGAAAAGGCCCGTGACGAGGGTAGCGGTCGTGGCGTTTTCGTCCAACAGTTCCTTGTGTGGTGCATTCAACTCGAACGTGGCGAAGATGCTGGAACGGACTTTGGAAGACTACCAGTCGCTGGGCAAGGAGAATATTCTGATATATCCCGTTGGGAGAAAGGTGGAGGAAGCCGTCAGGAAGATGGGATATGTGTCGCAAGGCAGCTTTCAGGTGATGGCGGACAAGCCTTCGTATGTCGAAGCGTACGGACTGGCAGAGAAGCTGATGCGGGAGTTTGTGGAAAAGCGGATTGACCATGTGGAACTGATTTACCATCACTTCAAGTCGATGGGTTCGCAGGTGTTGTTCCGTGAGAATTATCTTCCCATTGACCTGACACAAGTGGTGCAGGAGGCGGAGGAGGGTATGCCGGAAGATGCCCGCAGTTTTAATAA
This sequence comes from Bacteroides sp. L10-4, assembly GCF_013373675.1. Classification (NCBI taxonomy): domain Bacteria; kingdom Pseudomonadati; phylum Bacteroidota; class Bacteroidia; order Bacteroidales; family Bacteroidaceae; genus Bacteroides; species Bacteroides sp. L10-4. The sequence goes on along the minus strand of NZ_JABXJH010000023.1, from coordinate 35,082 downwards.
TGACTATATCGTGGAGCCTTCCGTCGGTGAGCTGATAGCGGAACTCCTGCCCAAGGTGTTGAGCCAGAAGATATTTACCGTACTTCTTGATTCCAGCACTTCGGAACATGCTGCCCGCATGCTTGCCATGCAGACGGCGACGGACAACGCCAACGAGCTGATTCAGGATTTGACGAAGCAGTATAACAAGAGTCGTCAGCAGGCCATTACGAATGAGCTGCTCGATATTATCGGCGGTAGCTTGAGATAGCCCGGATTGCTCCGTAAAGGGAATCTGCTGCCATCCGAACCTGCATTATTCACCATCCGAACATCAGCTTTATTCCTTCCTCCAGCGTGTGTGGCCGATACTCCAGTTCCCGGCGTGCCTTTTCTATACTCAGCCCGCTGAAACGGGGACGTGGCGTCTTTTCATTCATCTCCTTTGTGGTGACGGGACGGATGAGCGAGCGATTCAGCCCCAATACGTCCGCTACCCGATAAGCGATGTCTGCAATGGTCAGGCACTCGCTGCCACAGAGGTGGTAGATGCCGTTTTGCGGGTGGTTTATCAGTTTCTCCACTCCTTGCGACACGTCTCCCACGAAGGTGGGCGTACGCCATTGGTCGGCCACGACGAACACTTCCTCATTGCTCCTTAATCTGTTTGCCACCAGTTGGAGCACATTGCCATGCTGTCCGGGCAGGGCAGCACCGTACACCACCACTACACGGACGATGGCATAATTCCCGCAAACGGCAGCGATGCGTTTCTCACCTTCCAGTTTGGTGTAGCCGTAATAATTGACAGGAGCGGGAATATCCTCCTCCGTATAGGGTCGGTCCATATCACCACCGAAAACGAAATCGGTGGAAAGATGGATAAAACGGCTGCCTCCCGCCTCACAGCATTCTGCCAGATGCTCCACGGCAGTAATGTTGACGGCATCCGCTTCTGCATGGTGTGTTTCGCAATAATCGGGGACGGAAAGGGCGGAGGTATTGATTACGACATCCGGCCGTACTTCCTGTAAAAGCTTTTCCACTGCGGATCGGTTGCATATGTCCGTACGGATAAAGCGATAGTCGCCCGAATGAGGACAGATGTCATCGTGCAGGGAACAGCCCGTTGCCTGATAAGCCTGATTGCGGGACAAATCGTCCAGGATGCGTCTGCCGGTAAAACCGTTGGCGCCTATCACCAGTATTTTCCTTTTCATAATTACGTTTATAAATGCGTGATTGAAGACAGACAAAAGAAGCATGCTGGGGCTGCCAGAGTCACATTGTCACTTCGGCCCCTTTCAATATGGATAGTTCCTTCCCTGCTGCACTTCGATGCGTATGCCAAAGGCTCCGTTGGCCGATTTCAGCTCGAACGCCCCTTTGAAATTGTTCTTTTCCCAAGGCAGTGCGGAAGGGTTGGGCACTCGCCATCCGTCTTTGTCATATTCGCCGTAGGTATGGATGCGCATGCCGTTCTTCAAAGTGAAACTTCCCATCTGCAGGTTGTCAGTATAGCCCCAGAAGCCCGTCAGTCCGAAGGGGTTCGAACTGAAATACCGGGAGTTGCTGAGTGAGAATATGTTCGAAAGGCCTTGTGAATAAGTCATGTTCGGGTTCAACCGGAAGATGCGGCTGTAGTCCTTGCTGGCATCCGGTATCTCCAAAGTAAATTTAGGAAGAGTGGGGGCGGACAGATTCATCAGTCCCATATCCAGCAGGAAGCCGTCGTAATTTTTTACGGTTGCCGGTAGGCCGCTTATCGTGTCGGTCGCCACTTCTTCTTGTGCATGGACGGACAAAGTGCCTGTAAATAAGACAAGGACGCAAAGCAGCATCCGTTTTATCATTCCATTTTGGTACATAATTATTATTCTATATTATTATAATCTTTGCCGTTTTATAATTGATTCATTGGGTTTCAAATACAAAGGTAGTTGGAATATATGAGACTTTAATCTTTCTAAAGAATAAAGTTACTACAAAATTCAATTATAAATGAGAAAGCTTTATTAAAGAGAGTTTCAGCCGTTGATGATCAGTTTGTAGTCTATTCCCCTCATATTAGCAATACAGATGTACTCGTTTCCAGCCAGCTTGCGCCTCAGTTTTTTGATGAACACGTGCTGGCTACGGGTGTTGAAGATGGTATCCAAAGCAACTTTAGATATTACGATATTATTCTATGTTTTTTATATATTTTTTTAATAGGGGTATTGTGATTATTAAATATTTGTATAATTTTGCGCTGATTATTAACAAATGGTAGGTCTCTCTGCTTTAGAAAGAACGGACAAGTGTGTTTTATTTGTTGATAATCAAATTTATACATATTTATTAACCCAAAGTAATACTTATGAAAGTTGAAAGATTAACTCTGACTGGCAAGTATGTCTTGCTTGCAGGTGCCTTGGGAATATTTTCCATACCAGTGTCTGCTACTCTGGCAGATGCGGTAAATTTGCTGCCTGCAATTACACAACAAACCACGAAAATCAAAGGTAAGGTTTTGGACAATAATGGGGAAACCATTATTGGTGCCAATGTATTGGTGAAAGGTACAACTAATGGTACCATTACGAATCTGGATGGAGAATATGAATTGAATGCACCGGTAGGCGCCACGTTGGTCGTATCTTATATTGGATATAAGACTATCGAGGTGGCTGCGACCTCTGGAACGCAAATTATCAAGTTGGCAGAGGACACCGAAACATTGGACGAGGTAGTCGTTGTGGGTTATACTACCCAACGCAAGGAGAGTTTGACGGGAGCCATGAGCACTGTGAAGAGTGACAAACTGAAGGACATCACCACTCCTTCTGTGGAAAATATGCTGAACGGCAAGGTGCCGGGCGTATATGTGGCTCCGGGTTCTGGACAACCAGGTTCTAATGGTGCCGTAGTGATTCGCGGACAAGCTTCGTTGAGCGGTGGTACACAGCCTTTGTGGGTTATCGACGGTGTTATCGTAGGTAGTAGTGCCGGTGATTTGAACCCTGCTGACATTGAAAGTATGACCGTTTTGAAAGATGCCGCTTCGACTGCTATTTATGGTTCGGAAGGTGCCAACGGTGTGATTGTAGTCACTACCAAGAAAGGGCGTGAAGGCAAATTGAATGTAAGTGCATCCGTCAAGATGGGTATAAGTACTGTGAACAACGGTAATCTGGAAGTGATGAACGGTGCCGAGTTGTACGATTATTACGCTTCTTTCCAGAATGTTAACGAAATTGCGTTTACCCGCTGGAATCCTGAACTGCGCAACAGTAATTTTAACTGGTGGGATTTGGCTACCAAGACCGGTTTCACGCAAGATTATCACGTCTCAATCTCTGGAGGTTCAGACAAACTCCAGTCTTACTTATCTGTTGGCTACTACGATGAAGAAGGAGCTGTAAAGGGATATGACTATAAGCGATACAGCTTCCGTACACGTACCACCTATAAGCCGTTCAACTGGTTAACAGTAAAACCGTCATTGAGTGGTTCTCGCCGTGACATTTACGACCAGCAATATTCTGTTACCGCCATGTATTCCATGTTCCCTTGGGATAGTCCGTATGACAAAAATGGAGAATTGGTGCCTCATCGTTATAGTGGATGGGTAAATGCGCAGAATACCAACTATTTGCTGGACTTAAGCTATGGCAACTATGGAGAATCTACCAACTATGAGTTCATGGGTAACTTTGACTTCGACATTCGTCTTACAGACTGGTTGACATTCACCTCTGTAAACAATTACCGCTACCTTTCTTATTCTTTACATAGCTATACAGACCCGCGCTCAAATGGCGGTTCCGGTGTGGATGGACGTTTGTATGAATATCGCAGTGAAGTGGTGCGCCGCTATACCAACCAGAACTTGATGGTGAGCAAAATGTTCGGTAAGCACTCTATCAACGGTCACGTATCCTACGAGTTTAAGGACTACACGGCCAAGACCTTTGCAGGAAACGGTACAGGGTTTATTCCCGGTTTCCAGGTGATGGACGTTACTGCCATTCCTGAATCTATTGGAGGTGCACGCACTGAATGGGCTGTACAATCTTATTTTACCAACTGGAAATACACTTATGACAATAAATATTTGGGAGAAGTGATGTTTCGTCGTGATGGTGCTTCCAATTTGGGAGACAATGCCAAGTATGGTAATTTGTTCTCTGTCAGTGCCGGTTGGATTATTAACCGTGAAGACTGGTTCAACGCAGATTGGGTGGACAATCTGAAACTCCGTGCATCCTACGGTTCTGTAGGTAACCGTCCTAGTTCACTTTATCCGCAGTACGACCTTTATTCCGTTTCTTCCAGCTATAACGAACAGGCAGGAGCTTTGATTTCTGTCATCGGGAACAAAGACCTGACTTGGGAGAAAACTTTCACCACCGGTATTGGTGTGGATGGTGCGTTCTTTGACAATCGTCTGCACATGACTTTTGATTACTATCTGAAGAACACCGATAACATTCTCTACAATGTGCCCGTTACTGGTTTGACTGGTGTAACATCCATCTACAAGAATATCGGTAAGATGCGTAATACCGGTTTTGAACTTTCCGTAGGTGGCGACATTATCCACAACAAAGACTGGAACTGGAACGTAGAGTTCAACGTCGCTACCAACAAAAACGAGTTGAAAGACCTCTATGCACAGAAGCAAGCTGACGGCAGTTATGCCATAGTTCCCGTTATCATTAGCGATGGTAGTTCCATTGCCGGTACCATCAACAGACGTCTGGAGGTGGGTGAACCTATCGACACTTATTATGGAAAAGAATGGGCAGGTGTAAATCCTGAAAACGGTGCCCCGATGTGGTACATGGACGATGAGAACGGTAATAAAGTAACGACATCCAATTATTCGGAAGCAGACTATTACAAACTGGGTACAGCCAATCCGAAAGTATTCGGTGGATTCTCTACTTCTTTATCATGGAAGAACTTCGACCTGAGTGCTGTATTCGGCTATTCTCTCGGTGGACAAATCTACAACTACTCACGTCAGGAATATGACTCGGACGGTACTTATACCGACCGTAACCAAATGAAATTGCAAAAGGGCTGGAGCCGTTGGGAAAAACCGGGTGACATTGCTACACACCCTGTGGCCAAATACAACAATTCCGACAAGGGTAATTCCGCATCTTCACGTTATTTGGAAGATAGCGATTATCTGAAGTTACGCTCACTGACTCTGAGCTATAACTTCGTTTTGAAGAAATACGGTATACAGAACCTCCGTCTTTCTCTCTCGGGCGAGAACCTGTTTACCGTTACAGATTATTCCGGAGTTGACCCTGAGATTCCTGCATCCGATGGTTCCGTTATGGGAACTGCCGGTCCGGCGGTTTATCCGTCTGTTCGTAGATTCATGCTTGGTCTAAATGTTACATTCTAATCTAAAAAAAGGAAAATAAACAATGAAAAAGATACTAGCCATCGCACTTGTTGCAGCAACTGCATTGACAAGTTGCGACATTGAAAGACTGCCATATGGTTCTATGTCTGCTGAGCAAATCACCAGCGACCCTTCTGCATCCTTGGATGCCTTGATGAATGGAGTATATGCACAATTGAAGACATGGTCCGACCCTATGCACCGTTGCGGTGAATACGCCGGAGACAACATGATGATTCGTGGTAGTTCCACGGATGCTTTCTTTGAATTCATCTCATACTCTCGTACTCCCAACAACTATCGTCTCCAGAACTTTTGGGACTATGGTTACAAAGGTATCGCACAGGCTTCGAACATCATCAACATGATTGAAGAAGGACAAAGTGAAGAAATCGACAACCAACTGGGCGAATGCTATTACGTGCGCGGTATGCTCTACTTCTATTTTGTACGTGCATATGGACGTCCATACTATCAGGCACCGGAAAAAAATTTGGGTGTGCCCATTGTAAACGGTACTCCTGACAACATCATGACAGACTTGTTTATGGAAGACCGTGCTACCGTGAAGGAGACTTACGAACAAGTTATCAGTGACTTGAAGAAAGCCGAAGAAATGCTGACTATAGACAAAGGTCCTGCTTACGCTTCAAAAGGTGCCGCACAAGCCATGCTGTCACGTGTGTACCTGTACATGAGCGGTACTTATGAAAACCCGAATCAAGAATATGCACGCTTGGCTGTGGAATATGCCGACAAGGTAATCAATTCCGGTGATTATAGCCTGTTGAATCGTGACCAATTCATGAAATACAATACCCTTACGCCGGAAAACAACGACGAATCTATCTTCGTGGTAAAACGTGTGGCTTCCGAATTCTCGGGATATGACCATTACTACGGTATCGGTGGTATGTATGCCAACATTGGCGGTATGGGATGGGGCGAAATGTATGCCAGTGCCAAATACATCGACTTGCTGAATGAGACAGGTCGTAACGACTGGCGTCCGGACCATTATAGAATTGTAGATGCACGCGCTGCTTTCATCGAACCGACGTATGAAGATGGGAATAAATTGGTGTTCCGTTTCATCAAAAAAGAACAAGAAAAAGGCTCCGACCCTATATTGAACTACGCACAATTCGATGCAGAACGCAATGGGGCTACAGTGACTTGCAAAGATGCAGAGAAGAACTCTTATACACTGACTCCTGTCAACGAAGAAGAGGAAATCTACGAAATCAATTATGGTGGAGCAACCTACCAAGGAGTATTGGACTACTATATTTCTCTGAACCGTGTATATCCGCAATTCTATATCACCAAGTGTTCTCGTGAGGGTGAAGATTCACATCTCCATTCTCCCATCATCAGCCGGTTGGGCGAGATTTACCTGAACCGCGCGGAAGCGTACGCTAAATTGGGACAATATAGCCAGGCTTTGACTGACCTGAACACAATTCGTGAACGTTCTATTCCGGGAGCTGGCTATACATCGTTGGATAAAGAGGATGCTGTCGAAAAAATCGACAAAGAGCGTCAATTGGAATTGGCATATCAGGCAGAACGTAGCTATGATGTATTCCGTAACGGCAAGCCTTTGACTCGTCGTTTCCCGGGTCCGCACAAACAGTTTGAAGACGTTTCGGCTACTGACTATCGTGTGACTTATTACATTCCGCAAGATGCTATCAACGCTTATCCGGGTACTTTAACCCAGAATCCGACAGACAATAGCGGAGTGGTACTCAACTAATAGGAATATAACAGTTTTGCATTACATTATTTCACAATTCTAACCTTGAATCGAGTGGTTGCCCATTTTGTGGGCAGCCACTTTTTGTTTTTCATTAATCAAGATCAGTAGAGGACTATGAATTGTAATACGGCAATAAACGCTGTGTTTCTATTATTGGCAAGCATTTGTGTGCAGGCGCAAGGAAGTTTTATTATTGAAGGTAAGGTAAAGAATGTGAGGTAGGGTGTCTGCTTGAATCTGTTTAGGATGGAAGGTGGCGTAGGAGTAGTATTGCTGTCGATACGTTGCAGGGAAACAGCTTTCGTTTCGAGGTACCTGTTTCGGAAGTGGGTACGGATTGTTTTAGTCTGGTGATTTTTGATGCTAATCATTTGCAGGTTGTCGGCAGAGCCCCGGAAGCCCGTCAGCCCGAAAGGGTTCGAACTGAAATACCGGGAGTTGCTGAGTGAGAATAGGTTCGAAAGGCCTTGTGAATAAGTCACGTTCGGGTTCAACCGGAAGATGCGGCTGTAGTCCTTGCTGGCATCCGGTATCTCCAAAGTGAATCTGGGAAGAGTGGGGGCGGACAGATTCATCAGCCCCATATCCAGCAGGAAGCCGTCGTAATTCTTCACGTCCGGCAGAAGCTCCTTTTCGGACGGAGACATGCCTTCGGGAGACATCTCGTCGCGTACGGACGCAGAGCGTACCGTATCGGCAGGCATCTCGCTCTGTGCGCTGACGGATGACATGCCTGCAAGTAAAGTGATGATGCAGAAGAAGATTTGTTTCATAGTTCTTTGTTCACGATTTCAGTTGCTGCCCACCGCATAGGGGCGGACTGAACAAAGATACTCGTTTCCCTCTATTTCCGGAAATATCTTTGTATTACTTCTATTTCTTTATACGAATGGCAGGGACGAAGACGGCAGTTTAGTTTTAGTTTAGTCTACTATCAGTTTATATCCTATTCCCCGCACATTGACGATACGGATGCGCTCGTCTCCGGCCAGTTTATGCCGCAGTTTGGTGATGAACACATGCAGGCTGCGGGAGTTGAAAAAGCTGTCGTCTCCCCAGAGGTCGAGCAATACGTTCTGGGTATTGACCACCTGGTTGCGGTTCTCGCAGAGGCGTTTCAGTATTTCGGACTCGCGGTGGGAGAGTTCCACTTCCGTCTGCATCTGCGGTGAGGCAGCGACTCCCACGTACGTAAGTCGCTGCGTGATGGAGTTGAGTCGGTAGTCGCCTATCTCGAAGCTGGTGCTTTCCTTGGGCTTCTCGTCTGTAAAGGAGAAGGCTTTACCTGCCAGCGCCTTGATCCGAATCATCAGCTCCTGCATGCCGAAGGGTTTCTTCAGATAGTCGTTGGCACCTAGTTCAAACCCTTCCACCACATCGTTGATGGCGGAGCGGGCGGTGAGGAACAGTACCGGGGTCTGTTTGTCGGTCTGCCGGATGCGGCGCACCATTTCAAAGCCGTCCATGCGGGGCATCATCACGTCTGCCACCAGCACGTCGGGGCGGAGGTCGAAGAACTTGCGCAATCCTTCTTCACCGTCTGCTGCGGTGTGGATGATGAAGTTCTGCCCTTCCAATGTGTCTTTGATAATCATGGCGAGGGTTTGTTCGTCCTCAACCAGAAGTACGGTTATCTTTTCCATAATTGTCGCTTTTGTTACAAGTAATGTAAAGTGCCCTAACAAGTAATGTAAAGTGCCCTAACAAATAATGTTATCATATCCTTATCGTAAAGGTACTTCCTTTTCCCAACTCACTCTTTACCGATACGCTGCCACCATGCTTCTCTATCATGGTCTTCACATAGAACAGTCCCAGCCCATAGCCTTTCACATCGTGCAGATTACCCGTGGGTACGCGGTAGAACTTGTCGAAGATATGCTTCAGCTTTTCCGGTGCGATGCCTATGCCACGGTCGCTGACAGATATTTCGGTCTGCTCGCCTTGCTCCATGGTAGCAATCCGTCGGCAGCGGATGTCTATTTCGGCTTCTCCGTTAGAGTATTTGATGGCATTGTCCAGCAGATTGCTGAGGATGTTGCTGAAGTGCGTACGGTCGGCAAGGACGGTGAGGTCCTGGGGCTCGATGTCGGTGGAGGTGTGGACGGGCTTCCCGGCTTTCAGCTTGTGTTGCTCTACGAGGCGTTCCACGATTTCTTGCAGGGAGAGCTCCTCCGAATGGAGGCGAAACGTACGGCGGCGCTCCATGCTCATGGAGAGAATCTGCTCCACCAGTCTGCTAAGCCGCTGAAGCTGCTCCTGGCAAATGCGCAGGTACTTGTCGCGTTGCGTCTTTTCCTCGGCCTGGTTGAAGTTCAGCAGGGCATCGTTGGCGGCATAGGCCACGGCGATGGGTGTTTTCAGTTCGTGGGTGATGTTGTTGGTAAAGTCGCTCTTCATTTCCTCCAGGGTCTTTTGCTTCAAGATGGTGCGGATAAGGAACCAGAAGGAGAAGGAGAGTATCACGAGAATGATGAAGGAAGTGGCGAGAATGCCCGACATCTGCCGTAGCACAATCGCGGTGACGGGTTCTATCGTCAGCCGGTACAACTGGCTGCCATGCAGGTTGAAGGCATAGTCGTACTGCACGGCTTGGGCGCTGGGCGTGTACCCCTCGGTGCCCTTCACGGAAAGGGTGTCGGTGTAGGGGAGGACGTTGCCGCTGCCGCCTCCCGCATACAGGTATTCCAGCCGGTAGGGCATGTCGAGTCCCTGCTCGCGCAGCAGGCTGGTGAGCAGGCTGTCGTAGATGGCGAGGTCTGGGTTGAGGACGACGTCCAGTCCGGAGTGCAGTCCGCGTTGGAAGTAGTTCGTCAGTTTCTGCATGTTGTTCTGCTTGCCGAGGATGACGTCTATGCCTTCGTGGACTCTCATGGCGGATTGCTGCAGGTCGGCAGGTTCGTACTCGGATATGGTGTCTCCCGTCACTTCCACAATGAGGCTGTCCGCTTTCTCGGGCTCTTGCTTCGGGGTGGCCGTGGTGATACTTGTGGAGCTGCTGACGTAGGACTTGTCGTTGTCATAACCTGCCGATACACTCACGGTTCCTTCTTTGATGCTGTCATTCCGTAGTTTTTCCACGCGTATCATCATCTCGTTATAGTCGCTCATGCGCATGGCTTCGGTGATGTCGCGCTCCATCTGGTCGTGCATGGTATGGTAGAGTCCCGTCAGCCAGTAGGCTTGGTAGGCGAAGATGCCGGCCAGGGAGACGATGACAAGTATGGCAATATATTTGAATGGCAGTTTCATGTTTGTTTCCGGTTGTTTTTATACATACAAAGATAAGATTAATGTTGTGAACCCTGACATCCGATAAGACTAAATAACACTCCCGATAACACTGGATAACACTTGGTAAGCCGCTGATAACACAAGTTTCTGCTGATTCTGCCGTACTTTGCGGATGAAGATTTACAGAAGAAGAATATAAACATGAATATGAAGAAGAACATGAAACGATTCTATTTACTCCCTATTGTATGCTGTGCATTGAGCATCAGTCTTTCGGCACAAGAGAACAACGGCACTGCAACCACCTCCGATGCGGACGGCAACCGCATCCTCAGCGCTGACAGCCTTGTCACGACCGATGCCCGTCTGGACAGTCTTTATCAGACCTTGCCGGAGGTGATGATTACCGGTGAACGCCCCATCGTAAAGGCAGCACAAGGCAAACTGGTGTATGACCTGCCCCGCCTTATCCGGAATCTCCCCGTGGACAATGCCTACGATGCCGTGAAAGAGCTTCCCGGCGTCATCGAGGTGAATGGCGGGCTGCAACTGGCAGGCCAGGGAGTCACCGTTATCCTGGACGGCAAAGTAACCACCCTCGGTACCGGGCAGCTCTATGCCTTGCTGCGCAGCATTCCTGCCAGCCGCATCGAGACAGCGGAAGTGATGTACAATGCCCCTGCGCGCTACCAGGTGCGTGGCGCACTTGTCAATATCACCCTGAAACAATCGGCAGACGGCCCCGGCTCCTGGCAAGGCGAACTCTACGCCAAGTATCGCCAAAAACACGACGAAGGCTTTGAACAACGCGCCAGCCTGCTCTTCAGCAAGAATAAATTCTCAGCAGACTTTCTTTACTCGCACAGCCATGGCCGCGGCTACTCTACTACCGGCAAAGAGGCTGTGCACACCTTGGCAGACGGCTCGGTTCACCCCATGACAACAGATGAGGTGAGCCGTGGCCGCAGCCATGCCCACAGCTTCCGGGCAGGAGCGGACTATGACCTCGCCAAAGACCATCAGCTGAGTTTCGTCTATGACGGCGCCTATTCCACCGGTCACAATCACAGGGATATCACCGGTACCCAAGTTTCTACCACTCGCAGCAACAGCACCGACTGGCTGCACAACGGCCGTCTGGACTACCGCGCTCCTTTCGGCCTCAAAGCCGGTGCCGAACTGACCTACTACCGCTCTCCGTCCGACCAACTACTACATAGCCGCATGCAGGACGAGGAACTCGATTTCTACACGGAAGACTGCCAGCGCATCAATCGCTGGAAGTTCTTTCTGGCACAGGAACACAGTCTGGGCAAAGGCTGGGACTTGAACTACGGAGCCGTCTACACCACCGGCATCGACAACAGTTATCAGTATTATTACGACCCCGAAACCGGTGAACGTTTGACCTCGTCGGATGCCTTGAGCAATATGAAGTCCCACCGCCGCGAGCAGACCTGGAATGTCTATGCCGGCTTCAGCAAGAGTTTCGGCGACAACCTTGTCTTGGACGCTTCCCTTGCCGTGGAGCATTACAAGACTCCCGTCTGGAGCCAGTGGGACTGGTATCCCATCCTCAACCTGAACTATATGCCTGCCCCGGGACATATCCTCCAACTCTCCCTGAGCAGTGACAAGGACTATCCCGACTACTGGGCCGTGCAGGATGCCGTCTCTTACATCGGTGGCGGATATTCCGAGCTGCATGGTAATCCGTTGCTGAAACCGGCACAAGAGTATGGGGTGAAAATGACCTATATTTTGAAAAGCAAATACATCTTCAGCGCCTGGTTCAATCACACCAAGGACTACTCCGTACAGACGCTCTACCAATCCTCCGAACGTCTGGTTGAAATCTACAAGACACTCAGTTTCGACTGTCAGCAACAAGCAGGCATACAAGCCTCTATTCCATTTAATGTGAAGAATTTGTTGAACTCGCGCCTTACCCTCATCGGCTTGTGGCACCGCGAAAAGGATGGTGATTTCTGGGATATTCCTTTCGACAGAAAACAATGTTATGGCATTGCCCAGATGAACAATACTTTTACTCTCTCCACCAAGCCCGACTTGAAGCTGACGGTGACCGGATTTGTGCACAGCAAAGCCATCCAGGGCATCTACGACCTGCCAGCGTCGGGCCATGTGAATATCGCCCTGCGCTACGGCTTCGCCAAGAACAAAGCCATCCTCAACCTCTACTGCAATGACCTTTTTGAGACGGGACAGATTTCTCCCCGCATCCGTTTCAGGACGCAGAACGTGACGAACCGTTACTCATGCTTCCGCGAAGCAGGTGTATCGTTCACCTATAAGTTCGGAGGATATAAGGAGAAGCAACGGGAGGCGGTGGATACGTCGCGGTTCAAATAAAAAGTAATTATTCGCTGAATAGTTACCAATAAAAAAGGTCGATGTTAAATATAAATAAAAGGGGGGTACGATATTTTCGTAATTCCTTTTATTCTTAGTATCATTGTTCATTGTTAATCAAAATCGATAAAGGATATGAACTGCAGGAAGGTAGTAAGCGCTGTTTTTCTGTTATTAATAAGCGTTTGTATGCAGGCGCAAGGTACTTGTGTCATTGAAGGAAAAGTAAAGAATGTGAAGCAAGGAGTCTGCCTGAATCTATTTCGGATGGAAGGAGACGTGGAAAACAGTATTGCGACAGATACCCTTCAGGGAGACAGTTTTCGTTTTGAAATACCTATCTCTAAAACAGATACAGAACGTTTGAGTTTGATGATTCGTGACGGTAATCTGTATAGTATGGGATTGTCCCTTTGGGCTAAGGAAGGTTCCCATATCCGCTTGACGGGCGAGGATATGAACATCTACACCTGGCAGGTGGAAAGTGAAATGCCGCAACAGAAGATATGGCAGCTTTTTGTAAACGATTCACGGGATTTATGGAACCATAATCAGGAGAATAGAATGGAGCACATGCGATTGATGCGCAAATATCCCCGGAAACCGGATGATAAGGAGGTGCTGGCAAAGGTCGTTGCTTTGCGTGACAGTTTGGAAAAAGTGGAAAATGATTTAAAATTCCGTATAGCCTCCAATGTAATAGCCCAAATGAAGCAATTGCCGGTAGAAGAAGTTTGGATGGATAACCTGAAAAGCTTGGCAATAGGAGTGAAGTACACAAAAGGTTATCCTTACCGTAAAGAAGTAGAGGAATTATATGCCAGACTTACTGAGGAACAGCGTCATAGACCGGAAGCTTTGGACATCCAAGCCTATTTGTTTCCTGTCAAGGCGGTAGCTGCACAGGAAAAGGCAGCAGACGGCGATTTGTTCGACTTGCAAGGAAATGTACACCGTCTGTCCGACTTTAAAGGGAAAGCAGTCTTAATGGATTTTTGGAGCCGTGGATGCGGACCTTGCCTTATGGCATTGCCGGAAATGAAAGAAATCAGCAAGAAATACGAAGATTGTCTGGTGATAGTCAGTTTGAGTATTGATGATAAAACCAACCGGGAGATAGCTTCGCGCCACCATGACATTAGCTGGTGGAATTTGAATGACTTGAAAGGAAATCACGGTTTGTATGCTAGGTATAGTTCAGGTGCTATCCCTCGCTATGTATTTTTATCTCCGGAAGGAGAGGTTGTAGAGATGTGGTCCGGTTATAGAAAAGGCAGTTTGTTGGAGAAACTGGAAAAACTGATGGAATAGTAGGGGATTTTTCGTACTTTTGCAACTTTCAAGCAAAATATTAAAGTTGTTATTTAAAGAAAAAACTCTGTATGAAATCGGACATTGAAATAGCCCGCAGCATAGAGCTGAAGAAGATAAAGCAGGTGGCTGAAAGTGTGGATATCCCGCGTGACGAAGTAGAGAACTATGGCCGCTACATAGCCAAGATTCCTACGCATCTGATTGATGAAGAGAAAGTGAAGAAAAGTAATCTGATACTGGTGACGGCTATCACGGCTACGAAAGCGGGTATCGGTAAAACAACCGTGTCCATCGGTCTGGCACTGGGGCTGAACAAGATAGGCAAAAAGGCTATTGTCGCTCTGCGCGAACCGTCGCTGGGACCCTGTTTCGGCATGAAAGGCGGTGCTGCCGGCGGAGGATACGCCCAGGTGCTGCCCATGGAGAAGATAAACCTGCACTTTACAGGCGACTTTCACGCCATTACTTCGGCACACAACATGATTTCCGCTTTGCTCGACAATTACTTGTACCAGCATCAGGCGGACGGATTCGGGCTGAAAGAAATCATCTGGCGGCGTGTGCTTGATGTAAACGACCGCTCCTTGCGCAGCATTGTCACCGGATTGGGACCGAGCACCAACGGCATTACCGAGGAGTCGGGATTCGACATTACTCCGGCTTCCGAAATTATGGCCATTCTCTGCTTGGCAACAAGCCTGGATGACCTCCGTCGCCGTATCGAGAACATTATTCTGGGATTCCGTTTCGATGGTACTCCATTTACGGTGAAAGAGTTAGGCGTAGCCGGTGCCATTACTGTCTTGCTGAAAGACGCCATCAATCCCAACCTGGTGCAGACTACCGAAGGTACTGCCGCTTTTGTTCATGGAGGACCGTTCGCCAATATTGCCCATGGTTGCAACTCCATTCTTGCTACAAAAATGGCAATGACATTCGGCGATTATGTGGTGACGGAAGCCGGATTCGGGGCTGACCTCGGTGCGGAGAAGTTCTACAACATCAAGTGCCGCAAGAGCGGCCTACAGCCCAAGTTGACGATAATCGTTGCTACCGCACAAGGACTGAAGATGCATGGCGGTGTCAGTCTGGACTGCATCAAGGAACCCAATATGGAGGGACTGAAAGAGGGCTTTGGCAACCTGGACAAGCATGTACGCAATTTGCGTTCGTTCGGCCAGCAGGTCATCGTGGCATTCAACCGTTTTGCCAGTGATACGGACGAGGAGGTGGAGGCTATCCGCCGCCATTGCGAAGAAAAGCTCAATGTAGGTTTTGCCGTGAACAATGCCTTTGCCAAAGGAGGAGAGGGAGCCGTTGACCTTGCCAATCTGGTGGTAGATACCATCGAGAACAAACCATCCGAACCGCTGACCTTCACCTACGAGGAGAACGATTGCGTGGAACGTAAAATTGAAAAGGTGGCCTGCAACCTCTACGGAGCAAGCGTAGTGACTTACAGTCTCCATTCCCGCAAGGTTATCAAACTGATAGAGCAGATGGGCATCAGCCATTACCCCGTCTGTATCGCCAAAACACAGTATTCCTTCTCTGCCGACCCGAAGATATACGGTGCAGTCAACAACTTTGAGTTTCACATCAAAGATATCGTAGTCAACAACGGTGCGGAAATGATTGTAGCCATTGCCGGTGAAATCCTCCGTATGCCGGGATTGCCAAAGAAACCACAAGCCGAACGCATTGACATTGTGGATGGAAATATAGAAGGGCTGAGCTAAACGTACGGGCGCATGTTTAGAATGGAGGATTAAAAATAAAGGCTGCGCAGTTCAAAGCTCGCGCAGCCTTTAATTTTTAATTTCCTCCTGTTGCTTATTAATAAGCAAACAGAGGATATTCTTTCATCTTTGCATTGACGCGTGCGCGTACCTCTGCAATGACTTGTTCGTTGTCTACGTTGGACAAAACGGTTTCAATCATCTCGGCAATTTCGAGCATCAGGTCTTCCTTGGCGCCACGGGTTGTGATGGCAGGAGTACCCAGGCGGATACCGGAAGTCTGGAAAGCCGAACGGCTGTCGAAGGGAACCATATTCTTGTTTACGGTGATGTCGGCAGATACCAACGCCTTCTCGGCAACCTTACCGGTCAAATCGGGATATTTACTGCGCAAGTCCACCAGCATGGAGTGGTTGTCCGTACCGCCGGAAACGATGGTGAAGCCACGGTCTATCAAGGCTTGTGCCAAGACAGCGGCGTTTTTCTTCACCTGCTTGGCATATTCTTTCCATTCCGGTTGCAGGATTTCGCCAAAGGCAACAGCTTTGGCAGCGATGACGTGTTCCAGCGGACCACCCTGAATACCGGGGAATACGGCTGAATCCAGCAATTGGGACATCATCTTGATTTCTCCCTTCGGAGTTTTCTTGCCCCAGGGATTGGGGAAGTCCTTACCCATCATGATAACGCCACCACGCGGACCACGCAGAGTCTTGTGGGTAGTAGAGGTCACGATGTGGGCATATTTCACGGGATTATCCAGTTCACCGGCTGCAATCAGTCCGGCAGGATGAGCCATGTCAATCATCAGGATAGCACCTATCTTGTCTGCGATTTCGCGCATGCGCTTGTAGTCCCATTCGCGGGAATAAGCAGAACCGCCGCCGATAATCATTTTGGGTTTCTCGCGCAGGGCGACTTCTTCCATCTGGTCATAGTCCACGCGTCCGGTCTCCTGATTCAAATTATATTCGCAGGGAGTATAGATAATACCGGAAGTGTTGACCAAGGAGCCGTGGGAGAGGTGACCGCCGTGTGCAAGGTTCAGTCCCATGAATTTGTCACCCGGGTTGAGTACGGCGAGGAATACGGCTGCATTGGCTTGTGCACCGGAGTGCGGCTGTACGTTGGCCCATTCTGCGCCGAAGATTTGTTTCAGGCGGTCAATGGCAATCAGCTCACTCTGGTCCACTACCTCACAACCACCATAGTAACGTTTGCCGGGATATCCTTCAGCATACTTGTTGGTGAGGCAGGAGCCCATTGCCTGCATAACCTGGTCACTTACAAAGTTCTCTGATGCAATCAGTTCAATGCCCTTGAGCTGACGTTGGTGTTCTTTTTCGATAAGTTCGAAAATTAAATCATCTCTTTTCATTCTGCTTATTAGATAAGTTTGATAAATCTGTATTCTCTTATTAAGCGTACAAATTTACGGGAAATAAATGAATAAATTGAAAGAAAAGGAAGAAATTTACTGTCAAAAGAACACTCCGAAAGAAAAACTCAGCACATTGTCCCTGCGGTGAAAACGGATTTCGTTTTTCGTATTTTCGTTTGCAGCGTTGTTGTCGGCCGGCATGTCGTATGTCACGCTCTTGGAGATGTTGTGCAGTCCCATGTCGTAACGGAAGTCGAAAAAGACGCGTGATATGGTGACGGATACGCCAACCGTGAAGCTGAGATTAAGCGGGCGAAGCCTTTCACGGATATTCATCTGGTCGAAATTTTCGAAGTCGATGTCGCTTTTCCGGTCCCATATATAGCGCACTTTAGGACCGCCAAAGACAGCAAGGCTGTACGGCCCCTCCTTGATGAAGTTGTATCCGTAGATGACGGGGATATCTATGCTGTGAATGGACGATGTAATGGAGGCTTCCTCTGGCAGGGCGCCCGATGCGGCGTCTTCGGGCAGAGGTTTCTCGAAAGTGATGTTGCACCGGTTGATGTTGTAGGAAATTTCCGGTTGCAGAAAGTGGCGGTCGAAGTTTATCCGCATGAAAAGGGAACCGAAATATCCTATCTTGTAATTGTTCTGCACTTCGTCAATGGGCATTCCGTTGACGCTGAACTGGGATACAAGGAATAAGGAAGAGGTGAAACCGCCTTTGAAACCGAAATTGACCGGAGTTTCCTTGTGGTGTCCGGAATGCTCTTTGCCGGCAGTGCCGGGCACAACCGGAGTCTGTCCCCACATCATGGCAGGAAAGGCCAACAGATATAAACCCATCAAGATTCGTCGCAGCTCCATCTCTTAAAACCTTTAATTGCATTATTACTTCTTTTTCTCCACTGACCATCCGAACTTGCCTATCTTTTCCCCCAGCTCATAATATCCGCCGTGCACATAGACCAGGGGATTTGTTTCCGCCAGTTCCAGCTTGCCGGTTTCAGGGTTCAGATTACGGGTATCGGCACGGACATTTACCACATCCGCTATGAACATGTCGTGCGAACCGAGAGCCATAATCTCCTTTACCCGGCATTCTATGCAAAGCGGTGATTCTTCGATAAGAGGCGCGCTGACTACGGTGCTTTTCCCGGGTGTCAGATGCATTTCCTCAAATTTGTTGTAATCCTTTCCGGAGCGTACACCGCACCAGTCCGTGGCCTGCGCCATGTCTTTTGTGGTGAGGTTGATGACGAACTCCATATTTCGCTTGATGATGTCG
This sequence comes from Bacteroides sp. L10-4, assembly GCF_013373675.1. NCBI lineage: Bacteria > Pseudomonadati > Bacteroidota > Bacteroidia > Bacteroidales > Bacteroidaceae > Bacteroides > Bacteroides sp. L10-4. Next base: position 16,605 of record NZ_JABXJH010000023.1, on the reverse strand, counting down.
TAGGAGTGGCGTTCGGGGCGTACGGAGATGTAGCACATGGGCGGGTTCGTACAAATCGTTCCCGTCCATGCGATAGTCAGAATGTTATATTCCTCCGGAGTGCTTCCGCAACTCACCAATACGGCAGGCAGCGGATAAATCATTGTTCCGGGTTTCCAGTCTTCTTTCATATGATTTCAATATCTTCTCTGGTCTGTTCCTTTTCGCAATAGTGGCACTTGATGATGCAATTGTCCTTATCCACAACATGAAATAATGTAGGCATCGGCTCATTGTTCGTGATGCACTTCGGGTTGGCGCATTTCACGATTCCGCGCAGCTCTTCGGGCAGGCGGACTTCGCGTTTTTCCACCACTTCGTAGTCGCGGATAATATTCAGTTTTACATTGGGAGCCACTACGGCGATACGGTTTATCTCTTCGTCGCAGAAGAACTTGTCGGCAATCTTGATGATGCCTTTCGTGCCCAGTTTCTTGCTCTTGAGGTTGAAGCCGATGGTGATATTGTTGCTCATGTGTTCCAGTCTGAGCAGGGAGACTACTGTAAACAGTCTCTCGGAGGGTATATGGTCTATTACAGTGCCGTTTTCCAGAGCGGCCACCTGCAATTCTTGTTTCTTTTCGCTTAACATCTTGATATATTTGTTATTAGACGATTCTACTGAATTACTCCTTTACTCTTTTTTCACCTCATCCAGTGTGATGCCCAGTACATCGCACAGAATAGCTTCACGGGCATATAGTCCGTTTTGTGCCTGCTGAAAATAGTATGCTTTGGGATTGTCGTCCACATCATAGGCTATTTCGTTGACACGGGGCAGCGGATGCAGTATGCGCAGGTTGGGACGGGTATGCTCCAGCATCTTGTTGCGCAGGATGTAGACATTCTTCACCCGTTCGTATTCCATGAGGTCGGTGAAGCGCTCGCGCTGCACACGGGTCATGTAAAGGATGTCGGCGTCTGCGATGATTTCTTCCGTAAAGTCCGTATGTTCCACATACTTGATGTTGTGCTCGCGGCAGTAGATTTTGTATTCTTCGGGCATCCGCAACTCGTCGGGAGCGATGAAGTGGAAGGTAGGGTTGAAGTGGCGCATTGCCATCAGCAGGGAGTGGACGGTACGACCGTACTTCAAGTCGCCGACCAGAAAAATGTTCAGGTTTTCCAGCGTACCTTGCGTCTTGTAGATGGAATAGAGGTCGAGCATGGTCTGTGAAGGGTGCTGGTTGGCACCGTCTCCGGCATTCACAATGGGCACGGTGGTGACTTCACTGGCATAGCGTGCGGCCCCTTCGAGGTGGTGACGCATCACGATGATGTCGGCATAGTTGCTCACCATCTTGATGGTGTCTTTCAGCGTCTCGCCTTTGGATGAGCTGGTGGCCTTTGGATCGCTGAATCCGATGACACGTGCTCCAAGTCGGTTGGCGGCAGTCTCAAAACTGAGGCGTGTACGGGTGGAAGGCTCGAAAAATAAGGTGGCAACTACTTTCCCGTCCAATATATGCCGGTTGGGATGGGCTTCAAACTCTTTCGCCATCTCGAGCATATAGAGGATTTTTTCCCGGCTATGCTCGGCAATGGTGACTAAACTTCTGTTTTCCATATCGTTGAATTCATTTATACTTTTCGAGAGTGTAAAGTTACGTAAAATATGCGGGCTACGGAAATGTGCGGGAAAATTTTTTGCGAAATATGGGTTGTTTTTACCATGTGGCATTTCGGATGGCGGCCCGTCGTCGTTCTGTCAACGACAACATCGTTTTCCCCTATTCTGTTCTTCCCTTGTCTCTGTTTTACGGGCGCGATGGCAAGTTTTCTTTGTTTCAATCTGTTTTATTGCTTATTACGATATGTTTTTCCTATTCGTTTTTTTTCTTCAAGTTTTTCTGGTTGTTTTGCAATTCATTGAGAATTTCCGTTAAAATGAACGGGTGTTTTCATAGGTTCCGTAAAGCTTATCCTGAAAAAGATATAAAAAGCATAGGCACATCCAATATATTTCCGTACCTTTGCCCTATTATTGAACTTTGATTTTAGCAACAGAAACATGATAAAGAAGGTCGTCAAAATCCTATGGATTTTTATCGCACTGATTGCGCTGGTGTGTGTCTTTATATTCTTTTCCATAGCCAAGGGCTGGATAGGCTATATGCCTCCGGTGGAGGATTTGGAGAATCCGAATTACAAATTTGCCACAGAAGTCTTTTCCGATGATGGAAAAGTATTGGGTACTTATTCCTATAGTAAGGAAAATCGTGTGTTTGTGGGCTACGATGAGCTGTCTGCCAATATCATCAATGCCTTGATTGCTACGGAAGACGTACGCTTTGCCCAGCATTCGGGCATTGATGCCTACGCTCTGACGCGTGCCGTGGTGAAGCGTGGTATCCTGATGCAGAAGAACGCCGGCGGTGGCAGTACCATCACCCAGCAACTTTCCAAACAACTTTATTCTCCCGGCGCCGACAATGTGATGGAGCGTCTGTTTCAGAAGCCTATCGAATGGGTGATTGCCGTAAAGCTGGAACGTTACTATACAAAAGAGGAAATCCTCACCATGTACCTCAACAAGTTCGACTTCCTGAACAATGCGGTAGGTATCAAGACTGCTGCTTTTACCTATTTCGGTTGCGAACCGAAGGATTTGAAGATTGAGGAAGCGGCTACGTTGGTGGGCATGTGCAAGAATCCGTCGCTTTATAATCCGGTGCGCTACAACGAACGTTCCCGTGGGCGGCGCAACGTGGTGCTCGACCAGATGCGGAAAGCGGGATATATTACGGAAGCCGAGTGCGACTCCCTCCAGGCGTTGCCTCTGAAACTGAAGTACAACCGTGTGGACCACAAGGAAGGGCTCGCCACTTATTTCCGCGAATATCTGCGTGGTGTGCTCACCGCCGAGAAGCCCGACAAGGCCGATTACCGCGGTTGGCAAATGCAGAAGTACTACGAGGATTCACTCAACTGGGAGAACAATCCGCTCTTTGGATGGTGCGAAAAGAATACCAAGAAAGACGGTACCAAATACAACCTCTACACCGACGGGTTGAAAATCCATACCACGCTCGACTCGCGTATGCAGCAGTATGCCGAGGATGCTGTAACAGAACATCTGAAGGAGCTGCAAGGCTATTTCTTCAAGGAAAAGAAAGGGGCCAAGAAAGCCCCCTACACCTTCCGTCTGACTCAGGAACAGGTGGACGAGATTTTGAGACGTGCCATGAGGTTGTCCGACCGCTACCGCTTCATGAAGAAAGCCGGAGCCACTGAAACTGAAATAGAGAAGGCCTTCGATACGCCGACAGAGATGTCCGTATTCAGTTGGGAAGGGGAGAAAGATACCATCATGACCCCGATGGATTCCATCCGTTACTACAAATTCTTCCTTCGCGCCGGCTTCATGTCCATGGACCCGCGCAACGGACACGTAAAGGCATACGTGGGCGGACCGAACTATCATTATTTCCAGTACGACATGGCCATGGTGGGACGGCGACAGATAGGCTCTACCGTCAAGCCTTTCCTCTATACGCTGGCTATGGAGAACGGATTCTCTCCGTGTGACGAAGTACGCCATGTAGAATATACGCTGTTTGATGAAAACGGGAAACCATGGACACCGCGTAACGCCAACAAAAAGCTGATTGGTGACATGGTGACGGTGAAGTGGGGGCTGGCAAACTCGGACAACTGGATTACGGCCTATCTCATGAGTAAACTGAATCCCTATAACTTGAAACGTCTGATACATACTTTCGGTGTCCGTAACCGTGATATTGTACCTTCCGTTTCACTCTGTCTGGGCCCGTGCGAGATTTCAGTCGGCGAGATGGTGAGTGCCTATACCGCATTCCCCAATAAGGGCATCCGGGTAGCTCCGCTGTTCGTGACCCGCATCGAAGACAATGATGGAAACGTGCTGGCAACCTTTGCTCCCGAAATGCAGGAAGTCATCAGCGTATCCAGCGCTTACAAGATGCTGGTCATGTTGCGTGCCGTTGTCAACGAAGGTACCGGAGCCCGTGTGCGCCGTCTGGGTGTGAAAGCCGACATGGGCGGCAAGACCGGAACGACGAACTACAATGCCGACGGCTGGTTTATGGGCTTCACGCCTTCGCTCGTATCCGGTTGCTGGGTGGGCGGTGAAGACCGTGACATTCATTTTGATACGATGCTTCACGGACAAGGCGCTTCCATGGCATTGCCTATCTGGACTAAATATATGGTAAAAGTGCTCGGTGACAAATCTCTGGGATATGATGAAAATGAAACATTCCAGTTGCCTGAAGGCTATAACCCCTGTAAAGATGATATAAATCTGGAAGGAGATACCCATATAGAAGAACCGATAGAGGGACTCGACGAACTGTTTAATTAGTTGAGAATCGAGAATGGATTATACGATTAGTATCGGGAGCAACGAGCAGCGGAGGGAGAACATGGAGCTGGCACGCAGACGCTTGACGGAACTTTTTCCCGGAATACGTTTCTCGGAAGAGGAGGAGACGGAACCTCTGTTCTTTCACCGTCCGAATCTGTTCTCCAACCAGGTGGCACGCTTTGTTTCTGATAATCCGGCAGAGGAAATCACTGTCTGCCTGAAAACCATCGAACGGGAAGCCGGAAGGAAACCCGAAGAGAAGGAGCGGGAAATTGTACGGCTGGATATAGACTTGTTGTCTTGTGACGAGACGGTCTATAAGCCGAAAGAGCTGAAACGTGGTTATATCCTGCGAGGATTGAAGCAACTGTTATGATAAATACCATTCTCCCTCCCCTTAAGGGAACGAGGAGATTAAAAGACGAAGATTAGAAATGAAATTTTTAGGAATCATACCTGCCCGTTACGCGTCTACGCGTTTTCCAGCCAAACCATTGGCGGTGTTGGGCGGAAAAACCGTGATACAGCGGGTATACGAGCAAGTGGCAGGAGTCTTGGACGATGCATACGTGGCTACGGACGATGAGCGTATTGAAGCCGCAGTCAGGGCATTCGGCGGAAAGGTGGTTATGACTTCCACCGAACACAAAAGCGGCACTGACCGCTGTCGGGAAGCTTGTGCGAAAATAGGAGGACTGTTTGATGTCGTGGTGAATATTCAAGGGGATGAACCTTTCATCCAGCCTTCGCAATTGCAAGCCCTCAAGGCATGTTTCGACGTCCCGGCCACCCAGATAGCCACTCTGGTGAAACCTTTTACGGCTGATAATGGTTTCGAGGCACTGGAAAACGTGAACTCTCCGAAGGTCGTGCTCGACAAAAACATGAATGCCCTCTATTTCAGCCGTTCTATCATCCCCCACCAGCGCAATGCGGCGAAGGAGGACTGGCTGAAGAACCATACTTATTATAAGCATATTGGCCTATATGCCTATCGCGTTGAGGTACTGAAAGAGATAACTGCTCTTCCGCAGTCATCTCTCGAGGTTGCCGAATCATTGGAACAGCTTCGTTGGCTGGAAAACGGATACACTGTCAAGGCAGGTATCACGGATGTGGAAACTATCGGCATAGATACTCCCCAGGATTTGGAACGCGCAGAAGAATTTCTTAAAAGCCGTGGGCTGTAAACTCATTGGAAGCCCATGCTGAACCGAAGTGACCAACCCCGGATTCTTGAACCGGAACAACTGGCAGTGCAAAGACCGGAGCGTATCAAGTTGCCTAATGGCGTGCCTTTGAGCGTGCTCAATGCCGGTGACAATGAAGTGACACGTATCGATCTTCTCATGGCAGGCGGCCGATGGCAACAGAAACAGCCATTGCAGGCGTTGTTTACGAATCGCATGCTTCGCGAGGGAACCCGACGTTACGATGCCGTTGAGATAGCGGAAAAGCTGGATTATTATGGAGCCTGGCTGGAACTGTCCAACGCATCCGAATATGCCTATGTCACCCTTTATTCTCTGAATAAATACCTTCCCCAAACGCTTGACATATTGGAGTCCATCGTCAAAGAACCGGTATTTCCCGAGCAAGAGCTGGGAGTGATTGTGGACAACAATATCCAGCAGTTTCTTGTCAACTCTTCCAAGGTGGATTTTCTGGCACACCGCGGATTGGTGAAGGCTCTGTACGGCGGGCAGCATCCCGGTGGACGTCTGGTGCAGGAGGAGGATTATCGGCGCATCACCCCTGCAGTGCTACGCGAGTTTTATGACCGTTACTATCATTTCAATAATTGCAGCATCTACCTTTCAGGCAAGGTAACCGACGATTGCATCTGCCGGATAGAGTCCTTGTTTGGTTGCGAGGCTTTCGGTACAGACCTCCGAAAACCGGAGAAGAAAGAATTCCAGCCGGTTACTGCTTCTGGAAAACGCATTTTCATCGAACGTCCGGACGGTCTGCAGAGTGCCGTCCGTATGGGCATGCTTTCCCTGGACCGTAATCATCCGGACTACTTGAAGGCCCGCGTGCTGGTCACACTGTTCGGGGGCTATTTTGGCAGTCGCCTGATGTCCAATATTCGGGAAAATAAAGGATACACATACAGTATCTCCGCGGCCATCATGCCCTATCCGGGACAGGGAGTGTTGGCGGTCAGTGCTGAAACTGCCAACAAATTTGTGGAGCCTCTTATCTGTGAGGTTTATCATGAAATAGACCGCCTTCAGAACGAGCTGGTTTCCGATGAAGAACTTTCCATGGTGAAGAACTATATGTTGGGCGACATGTGCCGCAGTTATGAGTCTGCATTCTCGCTGGCAGATGCCTGGATTTTTGTGCAGGTATTTGGCTTGCAGGATACTTACTTTGCTAAAGCACTGGATGCTGTCAAGGAGGTTACCCCGCAAGAAATCCGTGAACTTGCAGGGCGTCATTTATGCAAAGAGAAATTAAAAGAAATAGTGTGTGGCAAAAAAATGTCATAAAAAGCAGGAGTTATCGCATCATTTTACCGGATAAATCTTACCTTTGTCAATTATCAACTATCAATTATCAATTAATGAAATATCTATATACTGCACTCATTCTGGCTTTCTTATGTCAAGGCGAAGCCACTGCCCAGGAAAAAAAAAGCGGCTTTTTCGATAAAGTGAAGAGCACATTCTCTTCAGAAATAAAGATAGGTACCTATACGTTCAAAGATAACGGAGCTGTCTATACCGGCGAAATAAAAGGCCGCAAGCCCAATGGAAAGGGAAAGACCGTTTTTAAGAACGGTGACGTTTACAAGGGCGAGTATGTGAAGGGCAAGCGTGAAGGCTACGGTACGTATATGTTTCCCGACGGTGAAAAGTATGAGGGGCAATGGTTTCAAGACCAGCAGCATGGCAAGGGCATCTACTATTTTATGAATAACAACCGTTATGACGGCACGTGGTTCCAGGATTACCAGCACGGGAAAGGAGCCATGTACTATTACAATGGAGACATTTATGAAGGTGACTGGGTGAATGATAAGCGCGAAGGCCAGGGAACATATACCTGGAAGAACGGTTCCAAGTATGTAGGCTCATGGAAGAATGACAAGAAAGACGGCAAAGGAACACTGACCTGGAATGACGGCTCCAAATATGACGGGGAGTGGAAAAATGATGTCCGGGACGGTAAAGGAACTTTTGAATATGCCAACGGCGACAAATATGTAGGTGATTGGAAGGATGATATGCAACATGGCAAAGGTATTTACTTTTTCCATACAGGCGACCGTTATGAAGGTTCTTATGTTCAAGGTGAACGTACCGGAGAGGGCATTTATTACCATGCCAGCGGCAACAAGTATGTAGGTAGTTTCAAGGATGGAAAGCAGGAAGGGCACGGTACATTTACGTGGGTAAGCGGCGCCGTTTACGAGGGTAATTGGAAGGATAACCAACGTGACGGTTACGGTACTTACAAATGGAATGTAGGTGACTCTTACGAAGGTGAATGGAAAGACAACAAGTTCAACGGCCAGGGCACCCTGATTCAGACTGATGGAACCAAATACAAAGGCGGTTTTGTGAACGGCATGGAAGAAGGTAGCGGCATCCGGGAAGACAAGAACGGAAACCGTTATGAAGGTTTCTTCAAACAAGGCAAGAAACACGGTCCGTTTGTGGAAACGGACAAGAACGGGAAAGTGATACGGAAAGGAACGTACAAGATGGGAAGATTGGAAAATTAAAGAATTGATAATTAGAAATTAAAGGCTGCGCAATGTTCGGACGAACTGCGCAGCCTTTAATTTCTAATTATCAATTTTCAATACTAAACGCTTCACGTTTAGATAATGTATTGTGAACTGATTGATTCATTGTTCATCACCCGCTTGATGGTTTCGGCAAACATGTCGGCAATGCTCAACTGCTTAACCTTGGCGCATTTCTTAGAGTAGGGGATGCTGTCGGTGAATACCATCTCGGTCAGTGCGGATTCTTGTACACGGAAAGAAGCCGGGTCGGACATTACACAGTGGCTGGCAATGGCACGGACGGATTTGGCTCCTGCTTCCAGCATGATGTTGGCAGCTTTGGTAATGGTTCCTGCCGTATCTACAATATCGTCTACCAATACGACATTCTTATCCTTTACATCACCGATAATCTGCATGGTGGCAACCACGTTTGCTTTTTCGCGTGTCTTGTTGCATAATACCAGAGGGACACCGAGGTATTTGGAGAATGTGCTGGCGCGTTTTGAACCACCGACATCAGGGGTGGCGATTACCAAGTCTTCAAGCTTCAAGGATTCAATATAGGGGAGGAACACGGCTGATGCATACAAATGATCCACCGGAATGTTGAAGAACCCCTGAATCTGGTCTGCATGAAGATCCATTGTAATCAGACGGTCAATACCTGCAACAGATAGCAGGTCGGCCACTAGCTTGGCGCCAATGGACACGCGAGGCTTGTCTTTTCTGTCCTGACGAGCCCAACCGAAGTAAGGGATAACGGCTACAACGCTTTTTGCCGATGCTCTTTTAGCAGCATCAACCATCAGCAGAAGTTCCATCAAATTGTCAGAATTAGGGAAGGTTGATTGAACCAAGAATACATGCGAGCCACGGATAGATTCCTCATAAGAGACTGCAAACTCACCGTCTGCAAAATGGGTGATGTTCATCTTTCCCAGAGGGCAATCAAGGCTAGCGCAGATTTTCTCTGCAAGGTATCTCGAATTTGTTCCGGAGAATACCATAAAGGGTGCTTTTTCGCTCATTTGTGTAATAGATGTTACCTATTTGTTAATTTGCGTGCAAAGGTATGAATTTCCCGTTACATAAAACAAGAGTTATTGTATAAAAAATATTTTTCTTTCCCGGATTTATTCGTAGCTTTGCTTTATGAAACAGCTTTCTTCTATATGGTTTGCGGGTTTGTTGTGCCTTTGTACAACAATGGTTTCGTGTGTGGGAACGGCACCCATGAAGGAAGTACGCCTTGTCGACTCTCTGAACCAGGTGGCTTATGCTTATCGTTACAAGAACTTGGATTCATCCTGCCATGCGGCATCAAGGGCGTACCGAGAGGTTAGCCTCTATAAACAAGGCAAGGCGGAAGCGTCCAATAATCTGGGTTTTTGTGCTTTCATGCGTATGGATTTTGAGCAGGCCGAAAAGTTTCATACAGATGTTTATAATCTGACCAAGAATGAACTGGAACTCCTTATTGCCGACATCGGTTTGATGAAGATTTATCAGCGGACAGCATTGAACAAGGAGTTTTACGATTATCGCAACAGTGCTTTGCGTCGTATGAAGAGAATAGCAGAAGATGACAATCTTTTTGTGGACAAACACGAACTGATGCGCTTGAATTATGCCCGCTCTGAATTTTATATAGTTTCTGCCGTTTATTATTATTATCTGCAACAACGTCCGGAAGCGATGGCTTCTATTAATGAAGCAACCGAAAATCTGGAACTGTTGGCAGATACCAACCAATTGTTGTATTATCATTACATCAAAGGCTCTGCTGCCTTGTGCGAGGGCGAGACACCGGATGAACGGAGACTGTGCGAGTTTGACGAACTATATATCACGTGGCGGTTGGCATCCCGTAAGGGGTATCTCTACTTTGAAGGGAACGGAGTGCAGGGGCTTGCCAATCTGATGGCTTCGGCGGATAATTATGAGTTTTTTCTAGAGCGCCGTTCCCATGCTCTGACACGGTTAGGAGTACCGGTAGACTCTCTATTGCCAATGCGTCTGGGGCAATTGGCATTGCAAAAATTCAACCAATACAAGGATTTGTACCAGATAGCGGGAGCATACGTGTCCATCGGCAAATACCTGAATGCCCACAGTCACTATACAGAAGCTCTTGATACTTTAAAACTTGCTCTGGAATGTGTAAATGATCATCACCGCCTTTTCTATGACTGCCACGATAGTTTGGACTGGCTGAAAGCATTTGACCGCCGAGATACGATTTGTGCGGAGAAGGCATGGATGGAGCAGAAACTGAAGACCGTACCTGAATGGATTTCACGTATTCGTGAACAGTTGAGCGTTTCGTATGCAGGGCTCGGGATGAAAGAAAAATCAGACTATAACCGCAATATTTATCTGGATATCCTTGAAGATACACGCCAAGATAAAGAGCTGGAAAGCCGCTATCAGGCATTGGAAAAGGAGGCGGGACAACTGAATGTTGTGCTGTCATTGGTCATTGCAGGCTTTGTTCTCGTATCTCTATTTTTCTGGTTCTTCAACAAGCGTTCCAAAGAACGGAATAAAGTGCATCTTCACCGCTTGCAACTGATGCTGGATATTTGTCAGAAAATAACAGCGTCCATTCCTGCCGATGCGCAGGCTGAAGAGGAAATTGTCGATTCCATACGTACGGCTGTCTGTCCGGAACTGGAAAAGTTGTTTGATGTGAAGGATATTCACATAGAGAACGGAGAATTGACGTTCCCCCGTCGGATGAGCAAGGATGAGCAGGCAATGGTACGGGTGATAACTCCCTATATCCAATGGGCAATCGACAACGGCATGACGTCCATCTCCCTTGGCGACGAACGCCGCAGGCTGGAAAAGCAACGCTATATTTACGAGCAGCACATAGCGGGAAACAAACGGCAGAATCTGATAAAGAAAGCATGTATGGCTATTGTAAATGGGATTCATCCTTACATAGACCGTATCATCAACGAAGTGCAGAAACTGATTCAAAAAGGATTCATCAAAGAGGAGCGGATAAAGGAGGAGAAATACCAGTATATTGACGAGTTGGTCACTACCATCAACGAATACAATGATATTCTTGCTCTTTGGATAAAAATGAAGCAAGGAAGCCTTAGCCTGAACATAGAGACTTTCGGGCTGAATGAACTTTTTGATTTGATAAGGAAGGGTAGCCATACGTTCGAGATGAAGAAGCAGTCTTTGGAGGTGCAGCCAACGGATATCTTGGTAAAGGCAGACAAAGCTCTTACATTGTTCATGATAAATACGCTGGCGGAGAATGCCCGTAAATATACTCCTCGGGGCGGCGTGGTGAAAGTATATGCACGGCAGGAGGAGAATTATGTGGAAATCTCGGTAGAGGATAACGGCTGTGGGTTGTCACCGGAAGATGTAGCCCGTATCGTGGGAGAAAAAGTCTATGATTCGAAAAGCATTGGCATGAATGACGCTCCCGACAAGGAAGAATTAAGGAAGAGCAAAGGAAGTGGCTTTGGACTGATGAACTGCAAGGGCATCATTGAAAAATATCATAAGACGAATAATTTGTTCAAGGTTTGTCTGTTCAATGTAGAGAGCGGGCTGGGGAAGGGTAGCCGTTTCTATTTCCGTCTGCCTGCTGGCATCCGTAAGCCCGTGTCGGTGTTGTTCGTCGTATTGTCTCTGTGCATGTCGTCCTGCCGGCATACTGTGGAGCAGCCTGCTTCCGGAGAAGTGCGGCCGGATTCTCTGGCACTGCTTGCACAGAACGAATATGAAGCTTTGTTGGACGAAGCTTCCGATTATGCCAATGAAGCTTATTACTGCAATGTAGATGGAGAATATAAACTGGCCTTACAATACATAGATTCGGCAATGTATTGCCTGAACGAACATTGCAGACAATATGCCCCTTCTACACATCGCTGTATGACGCTGACGGGAGATGGGATGCCTGCGGAACTGGATTGGTGGAACCGGATGTTTAACTCGGATTTCCATGTAATTCTGGATATCAGGAATGAAGCGGCAGTCTCATTCCTTGCATTGAAGCAATGGGATGACTACAGTTATAACAATGCAGCCTACACCACTTTATATAAGTTGTTGGGAGAAGATCAATCTCTGGAAGAATATTGTCGACAATTGGAACGCTCCACCAACAACAAAATGGTAGGTGTTTTGCTGGCGGTGATTTTGCTGTTTGCATTATTGTTGGGATATTATATACTCTATTTCCGTAAGCGTCTGATCAACCGCTGGAATCTGGAGCAAGTATTGGAAATCAATGGAAAGGTGTTCAATGCATCCCTGCTTCCGGCTTCGGATACGGAAGAAATGTTGCAGCGTGAGGAGGACACATTGAAGGAAATTCCACAGCAGATAGTAAATTCCGCTTTTGATGCAGTGAACGAACTTTTGAGTATCGACCGGTTAAGTATAGCTGTATACAATGAGACTACACATAAGTTGGAATATACTTCCAATCCGGTGGAAGATGTTGTAATGGATGAACAGCCTGTTTGGAGAAAATGTATGGAGAGTTGCTTTGAACGGCAAGTGTACATATCGGAAAAAGGTATACAGGCATTGCCGCTTGTTGTGGATGCGGGCAATATGTGCCGTTGCATAGGTGTGCTGTGTCTGGAACGCAGGGAAGGTACAGAGCAGGAGACCGATTATTTGCTTTTGGAACTGATTGCCCGTTATGTATCCATTGTAATCTTCAATGCAGTGGTCAAGTTGGCTACGAAATATCGGGACATCGAAGTGGCTCAGGATGAAGCCCGACGAACTTCGTGGGAGGACAGTTTGTTGCATGTGCAGAACATGGTGCTGGATAATTGCCTCTCGACCATCAAGCATGAAACGATTTATTATCCGAATAAGATAAAGCAACTGATAGGGAAACTGCGGTCTGGCAGACAGACGGAAGTGGAGGAGCGGGAAACGGTGGCTGCCATCAGCGAATTGATAGAGTACTACAAAGGTATTTTTGCGATACTCAGTTCATGCGCTTCCCGCCAGCTGGAAGAGGTGACTTTCAGGCGTGCGACAATATCAGTGCCGGAGCTTATGGCTACTGCCGAGAAGTATTTCCGCAAAGTGTACAAGGGAAACAAGGCGCATATTGATTTTAGGATACAACCGTTGGAGGGACGGATTACCGGTGACTGGAACCAGTTGCGTTTCCTACTTGAAAACTTGATAGATGAGGCTTGTTGCATAACTCTGGATGGAACAGTCTGTCTGACGGCTCAAGAAGAAGGGGAGTTTATACGTTTTCTGTTTACGGATATGCGCAGGGAAAAGACCCGTGAGGAATTGAACCAATTGTTCTATCCCGACCTGTCCCGCATGGCAGCTGGTGAGAAAGGAGAACTGTATGGTACGGAATATCTGGTGTGCAAGCAGATTATCCGCGACCATGATGAGTTTGCCGGACGCCGGGGATGCCGTATCAATGCCGAACCGGGAAGGAAAGGAGGTTTTACAATATATTTTACGCTACCGAAAAAATGAAATATGGAAGACAAAAAATTTAAAGTAATCATCGTTGAAGATGTCAAGCTAGAGCTGAAAGGGACGGAAGAAATCTTCCGCCATGAAATTCCCAATGCGGAAGTAATAGGTACTGCTATGACTGAGCAGGATTTCTGGACATTGATTGAAGCCGGTGTGCCAGATCTTGTCCTGCTTGACTTGGGATTGGGAGGTTCGACCACGATTGGGGTGGACATCTGCCGGAATATCTTTAAACGTTATCCAGGGGTTCATGTGCTGATATTCACGGGAGAAATATTAAATGAGAAGTTATGGGTGGACGTACTTGAAGCCGGTGCCGACGGTATTATCCTGAAAACCGGAGAACTGCTGACCAAAACCGATGTGCAGGCAGTGATGGACGGCAAGAAGCTGGTCTTTAACTATCCGATACTGGAGAAGATAGTGGAGCGCTTCAAGAAATCGGTCTTGAATGATGCGAAACGTCAGGAAGCAATCATAAGCTATGATATTGACGAGTATGACGAGCGTTTCCTCCGTCATCTGGCATTGGGCTATACCAAAGAAATGATTGCCAATCTTAGGGGAATTCCTTTTGGGGTCAAGTCGTTGGAGAAACGGCAGAATGACTTGGTCGGCCGTCTTTTCCCACCCAGTGAACGGGTGGGGGTGAATGCCACTCGACTGGTGGTGCGTGCATTGGAACTCCGAGTCCTGAATATAGACAATCTGGAAGCTGACGATGAGTAAATTCCGAATGCCACATCCCGCTACGATGTTCTTTCTGCTAACTTTGGCAGTCATCCTTCTTTCATGGATATTCGATATCTATGGCCTGAGCGTGCTGCAACCGCAGACAGGAGAAGAAATACGCGTGCAAAGCTTGCTGAGTCCAGAGGGCATACGCTGGCTGCTGCGCCATGTCGTGACTAATTTTACAGGATTCGCTCCGTTAGGGCTGGTGATTGTGGCTATGTTTGGAATAGGGGCGGCAGAGCATTCGGGATTCATTGACGCATGTATTCGCAGGGGAGTACGGCACCAACGTGCTTCCTGGCGCATTATTCTGCTGGTCATTGTCTTAGGGCTGTTGTCCAATATAGTGGGGGATGCAGGATATATTATTCTGCTGCCGATAGCTGCGACTTTGTTCCAGTTCGTTGGTCTGCATCCTATTGGAGGTATAATTACAGCTTATGTTTCAGTCTCTTGTGGCTATAGCGCTAATGTGTTTTTGAGTACATTAGACCCCATGATTGCCTCTGTAACGCAGGAAGCGGCTGATAGGATAAATATCGCTCCGGGGCAGACAGGACCGTTGTGCAATTATTATTTTCTCTTCGTTTCCACGTTCTTGCTTGTATTCATCATTTATCATATTACCAGCAGGAGCTTATTACCACGTTTGGGAGAGTACGTAGGGGATATTCATTTTAATGGTTACAAGCAATTGTCACGCAAGGAGCGGAGAGCCATGTTGGGAGCTGTATTTGTTGGCTTATTGTATATTGTTATTATTTTGTTGGCTACATTCTCTTCGTGGGGAATACTGCGGAGTGTCAATGGTGGACTGATTCGTTCTCCATTTATAGTCGGCATTCTGTTCTTGCTTTCGTTTGGAATAGGTTTGATGGGAATGGTTTATGGTTTCGCTTCCGGTCGTTATCGCACAGACAGTGATGTGATAAAAGGACTTACACAGCCGATGAAGTTGTTGGGCGTTTATTTTGTGATAGCTTTCTTTGCCTCACAGATGTTTGCTTGTTTTGAGTATTCCCACTTGGATAAGTGCATTGCCATTTTAGGCGCCAATCTGTTATCTTCCGCTTCTTTGAGTAGTTTATGGATATTGATTTTATTTATTCTTTTCACGGCGCTGGTCAATCTTTTTATGGTATCTGCCACAGCTAAATGGATTTTTATGTCTTTCATTTTTGTTCCGGTATTGGCAAGTATGGGCATATCGCCGGATATGACCCAATGTGCATTCCGTATAGGTGATAGTGCGACAAATGCCATTACTCCTTTTATGTTTTACATGCCGCTTGTCTTGACCTATATGCAGCAATATGACAGGCAATCTACTTATGGCTCACTGCTGAAGTATACTTGGAGATATTCTTTAGTCATTCTATTGGCATGGACTTCCTTATTTGTACTTTGGTACATCAGCGGTTTGCCATTAGGACTGTAATATCATAATCGGTGAACAGCCTGCTTTCGATAATATCGGTAATGGCGCTTTCTGTTTTTGTTCCCAATAAGGAATACCATACTATGCAGAATCATTATAATACTGAACCATTTCGTTAACAGGGGAACGAATGGATCAATGCTACTTTCCCTACTTGAATATTCCTTCAGATTTTTATTTTTCATAATTGATAACATTGATAATTTGCAAAATGTCTTGATGTATCTGTATATAAATATCGTATATCTTGTTTATGAAAATAACTAATCATTACTTTATATATGACAAATGAGCCTTTTATACATAGGTAACAAAAAAAAGTGATACAAAAATTTGCAATATTCGTAAAAAAAAACGTACCTTTGCACCGCAATTAAGGCTGGTTCCGTAGCTCAGCTGGATAGAGCAACGCCCTTCTAAGGCGTGGGTCTTGCGTTCGAATCGCAACGGAATCACAAGGGAAAATGCTAATAGGTTCATTGATAACTTGTTAGCATTTTCTTTTTATGATAGTTGCACAACATTTGCACAACTCGCGAATAGGGAAAGAAAAAGCCGGGAAATAATTCCGGCTATATTGTTGTTTTAACCCCACCGCTGATTTTGGGAGATGGGGCGTATTCCACTTCTCTCCTTCTATTCTCGTCCTCATCTTTGAGGTACTTGTTTCTTTGTATATTATTTAATCGTTATATTTTTGCATAAAGTTTCAACATCAGAGTGTGGAATAAGACCGATGTTTCCATGGTCATAAAGACCGTGAGATATGTTTAGCCCCCACACTTTATACATCAGAAACCGGAT